>JBAWXE010000051.1:0-18606 GCA_037144255.1 Bacteroidota bacterium
TGATCAAGCAATATACCATTTTACTCTTGCTGGCATTGATAGGTACAAGCACCAATGCTCAAGTAGCTGTGAAAACAGATGCAGAAAAACCTAAGATATATAACCCAAAGGCTAATGCAGAAGAAGAGATACACAATGCGGTAGTAAAAGCTGCTAAAGAGAATAAACATGTGCTCTTGCAAGTAGGTGGCAATTGGTGTGTATGGTGTGTTCGTTTTAATAGTCTCGTCACACAAGATGTTGACCTAAAAAAACTATTGGATGATAATTATGAAATAGTGCATGTAAACTATAGTCCTGAAAATACTAATGAAAAAGTATTGATGAATCTAGGTTATCCTCAACGTTTCGGGTTTCCGGTTTTTGTTGTATTAAATGGTAAAGGAGAAAGATTACATACTCAAAATTCAGGTTATTTGGAAGATGGTCAAGGACATAGCAAAAAGAAAGTAGCAGAGTTTCTGAATCATTGGTCGCCCAAAGCGCTAGATCCTAAAAACTACATCAAGGAAAAATAATTCTCTTACCTACTTTTTATGCTTATTACCAGATATGCTTATTTAGCAGATATCCCTCTCATTAGAACATTGACATTTAAAGTTTGGCCTCAAACCTATGCCCCTATTCTATCTGAAGAGCAGATAGCCTATATGTTGGATATGATGTATAGACCTATAGCATTGGAAAAACAAATGCAAAATGGGCATCAGTTTATTATTTGTTATGACGAGGAATTGCCAGTAGGGTTTGCATCTTATGAAGCAATGGATCAAGAAGTTTACAAGTTGCACAAAATTTATGTATTGGCCGACCAACAAGGAAAAGGCATCGGCAACCATATGTTACAATTCATAAAAAACGATATTACTAAAAAAGGGGGCGAAGCATTGGATCTGAATGTGAACAGATATAACCAAACAGCCATTAGCTTCTATAACAAACAGGGATTCAATTTCTTAAAAGAAGAAGATATCCATATAGGTAAGAACTTCTTTATGAATGACTATGTTTTGAGACTGGCATTAGTTTAATGCCCATCGTATATAACACCCGAGGTAGGTGTTTCATTGAGTTCTATTTTTTGCAATTGAGGTACACCTGGTTTAATATTATTCCATAACCATATCGCTATAGCCTCGCATGTAGGATTTTCAAGACCAGGTATATTATTCAGCATTTTGTGATCTACTTGGTCTATTACGGGGCCTACCACTTCTTTCAGGTCAGAGAAATCCATTACCCAATTCAAGTCTTTTAACAAATTACCTTCAATAAATACCGTAAGCTGGTAAGTATGTCCATGCATTTCCTTACACTTATGGCCATCAGGTACATTTGGCAAAAAATGAGCAGAATCGAATGTGAATTTCTTAAAAATGATCATATAATATTATTTCACCTAGCTAAATCGGCTGCAAATATACTGATAATGATTGCATGGCTGGCATGATATTACTCATAAACGAGCTTACTTGTCTTGAAAAAAGCGATCCATTTCTTCTTCAGGTCTTCAGGAATAACTTTCTTTTTAATGGCAATTGAATTAGTAAACAATGCATCTCTGCCCTGTATCACAAACCACAATTCAGATTCCGGATGATTGTCCTTTTTGTTTTTGGCCGATTCTATCTTAAATATGATCCATGGCCGTTTAGCTGTGTCGTTTTTCTCTATGAAAATGAGTTTAGGATTGATAGCATCTTCTTGGGCAGATCCATACATGGAATTCATTGCAGCATCTACAGGAGTATTTATGATACCTTTAAAAGACATCATAGTGCCTTTTTCATTCCATTTTTCTAATGTTTCCCCTTCGTGTACCAACTCCACAATACTTACACCTTCATTTTCCTGATTATTAACTACTTTCCATTTGTCTTTAGAGGGCCAATCAAGCAGTAGGGACTCCATATTTTTATGTGGTTTCGACCCATTTTTAGGTAAAGTCTGTCCTTTTACCCCAATTATACTAATCAATAATAGAATTGTTATGATGTATTTCATATTATATGTAGGTAAAAGTACTGTTATGTGGGCTATTATGCAATTCTATGAAAATATGAAATAAGCAATAGAACGCATTTAAAAGTAATTGCAAATATTTTATGCTTTTCTTATCAATTGTAAATGCTGATAATTTATAGACTTTTCATAAATTACATGCGATTTTAATGCTTGAATGCGTTATATTTAAGAAGAAATAAATACAATGAAAAGGTTTAAATACATATTAATATTGGCTTGTGCAGCTCTGGCTATTACCAGTTGTAAAAAGAATGGCGATTCATCTACAAAGGGATGTACCAATTTTCGTTCATTTAACTATAACCCTTCTGCTACTACCGATGATGGTAGTTGTCAAAATATGCAAGGGTGTTTAGATTATATATACTATCAGCAATATTCAGGTTCTACCAGCAATACCTTCAAGGATACAGCTATTGACAATATGTTCTTTGGTGAGGTAGCTACTCAAAGATCATTTTTCAATATGGTATCAACAGGTACTTTAGTAAGAGTATTGTATGAACCTAGTGCAGACCTGAAAAATGCCTATGCTGTAGTTAAAGATTCGGTAGGTACTATATTATTCGGTTACAATATGTTTATGTATACCACCCAAAAATATGGGAACCTTCCATATATTGGGGTTCTAGCACATGAATTTGCACACAGGCTACAACAAACCCTTGGTTGGTTGGAAGCTAGCAGACCAGACCACAACGAACTAGAAGCGGATGCATATGCCGGATATTATATGTCATATATCAAGCAATGGCCTTGGTCGCAAGTACAATCTTATTACACAGATGTATATGCCGCAAGTACTTACAACTTTAATGATCCTGTATTTCATGGCACGCTTGATCAAAGATTAAAGGCTGCGCAGTTAGGTGTGAATTCCGGTTCGGACGCATTATTACGAGGCGTTACGGTTTCTTTAGATTCTCTGCATCATCTTTTCAGTGGAAAAATAAGAACACAGATCGCTCCTTAATTCTGCTCAAAAAAATATTATTCTATAAAATCTGAGTGGTCAAACAATAACAGATCAGCATGCGGCATATTGTTGCAATAATTGTAACGTTCATTTCAATTCTGTTTTTTGTTTCCTGCAAAAAAGACTTGTTACATTGGCAAAAGGCTCAAAAGATAGAAACCAATACAACAGACAGACTTAATAAGATACTTTTCATCAACGATACGATAGGGTTCATTGTAGGTGGCCAACGCTTTGCTACAACTACTATATTATCCACTACAAATGGGGGTAGCTCTTGGCAAACCAACTCTTTTCCACAAGCTGGTAAGGCATTATATGGCATTACTCAATCAGCTTCAGGTATTATTTATGCTATCGGATTCGAAGGCAAGATGATGACCAGTAATGATACAGGTAAAAGTTGGAATGATCATCAAATAGGTTACGAAGTACCATATACAGGGGTCGCTTTTGCTGATGCACACCGTGGCATACTAATAGGCGGCATCAATTTCGAATCAGGCTTCTTAGTGCACATTAATGATAATGGAGTAATAAGCAGACAAGACTCTTTGGCTTATCAGCTAAATGATATAGAAATGCCAAGTGCAAGTACCGGATATATAGCAGGCTATGGTGTGATAATGAAAACTACAGATAGCTCAAGCACATGGAACTTACTGAATATAAATAACGACAATTTTGAAGCTGTATTTTGCAGAAGCGAAAATGATGTATGGACCTGCGGCTATGGTGGTAGTATATACCATACTACCAATGGCGGGGACAGCTGGGAGCAGATGCGAAATGGTAATGACATAAACATACCTCGCTATCATTTGTTTGACATAATTTTCAAAGATGCGCTGAATGGATGGGCTGTAGGCGAAAACGGCTTAGTCATTCATACTGATGATGGGGGACATCACTGGATGGAATATGACAAATTCACTGACCATATTATAAGAAGTGTAGCTTTTAGCCCTAATGGAGACTTATTAATGGCAGGGGATATGGGCACAGTATATAGATTATCTACAAAGCCCTGATAATACATTCATATCTTTCCTAAATAGTTGACGTATTTGTATATACTCTTATTATTTTTGCAGCCTCTAAGGTATTAAACCTTATTATTAAAATAAATCACAATCTAATAAATGCAACAACTCAGCGAACAAGAAATAGTACGCCGCGAAAAGCTAAAGGAATTACAGGCATTGGGTATAGACCCATACCCTGCCCCATTGTATGAAATAACCCATACGGCTCAAGGGATAAAGGAACAGTATACTGATGAAAAGCAAGGGCAATTCAAATCTGTTTCTATAGCAGGCCGCATTATGGGTGTGCGTGATATGGGAAAAGCAAACTTTGCTGTGTTGCAAGATAGTACAGGTCGCATCCAAATATATATCAAACGTGATGATATTTGCCCGGATGAAGACAAGACTTTATACAATACCGTTTGGAAAAAATTGTTGGATCTTGGAGATATCATAGGCGTAAAGGGATTTGTGTTTACAACAAAAACCGGCGAGACATCTATACATGTACAAGAGTTCACACTACTTACTAAGTCATTGCATCCTATGCCTATTGTAAAGGAAAAAGATGGTGAGGTATTTGATGCTGTTAGTGATCCTGAATTCAAATACCGTCAGCGTTATGCCGACCTGATAGTGAACCCTAGTGTACGTGATACTTTTGTAAAGATCACAAAAATGAAAAATGCCATCCGTTCATTTCTTAACGAACGTGGTGCATTAGAAGTAGATACTCCTGTATTACAGAATATACCGGGCGGCGCTATAGCACGCCCTTTTACAACACACCATAATGCATTGGACATTCCATTGTACTTGCGTATAGCTAATGAATTATATTTAAAACGCTTGATAGTAGGTGGCTTTGAGTGGGTTTACGAATTCAGCCGCAACTTCCGTAACGAAGGAATGGATCGTACTCACAATCCTGAATTCACTATACTAGAGTTTTATACAGCTTACAAAGATTATCTGTGGATGATGAACATTACAGAACAAATGCTGGAAGAAACCGCAATTGCTACTAATGGCACTACACAAGTAACCATCAATGGTAAAACAATAGACTTTAAGGCTCCTTACAAACGTGTGAGCATATATGATGCTATCAAAGAACATACTGGAGTTGATATTTCAGGAATGGATGAGGCTGAATTGCGCGATGTGTGCAAGTCACTGAAACTTGATATTGATGAAAGTATGGGTAAAGGCAAATTGATAGACACCATCTTTGGAGAAAAATGTGAGGGTAACTATATACAACCTACTTTTATTATAGATTATCCTGTAGAAATGAGCCCCCTTACTAAGAAACATCGTAGTAAGCCGGGTTTGGTAGAGCGTTTCGAACTGATGATCAACGGAAAAGAAATTGCCAATGCATATAGCGAGTTGAATGACCCTATCGATCAAAGAGACCGTTTTGAAGAACAAGTACGTTTGATGGAACGTGGCGACGACGAGGCAATGTTTATAGACTACGATTTCCTCAGAGCATTGGAATATGGTATGCCACCTACAGCAGGTATTGGTATTGGTATTGAACGATTAGCTATGCTACTTACCAGTCAGGTGTCTATACAGGATGTCTTATTGTTCCCGCAAATGAGACCTGAAAAGACGATAGAATAAATAAAACATATATAAATTGAGCCCCGCGACCATTAAAATCGCGGGTTTTATTTTTGCAGGAACACTACTACCTTTATCTCTATGAAAAAGGCATTATTACTCATTACCTTATGTTCATTATCTTTAGCTGTAAGTGCACAGTCTTACAATAATATGATAACTGAATATCGTAAAAATTATAGGAAAGCATTTGTAACAGACCCCGAAAGTCCATTAAAACCAGCTGATACAGCTTTTCTAAGATTCTATAAAATAGACAAGAATTATTGTGTGGTTGCCACTTTACAAAGAACACCTAATGCAAAACCATTTGCTATACAAACACATAGTGGCAAGAGTAAATCATTCCGCCAATACGGAACATTGAGTTTTACTCTATTACACAAACCTTTGAAACTACAAGTGTATCAGAATATGATGTTCATAAATGACCCCCAATATAAGGATGAACTATTCATTCCATTTACTGATGATACCAACTATAAAGAGACTTATGGTGGTGGCAGATATATTGATATCTCGCTGAACGATATCAGAGATAATAAAGTAATACTTGATTTTAATAAATGTTACAACCCTTTATGCGCATTTGCATCCGGGTTTTCATGCCCTATTCCGCCTAAAGAGAATAGCTTAAAAGTAGCAATAAGAGCTGGAGAACGATCATTTGGGAGGCCAACAAAGGAATAAAAAAAGAGCGACACCTTTTGTTGCCGCTCTTTTATAAATAATTTGCGAAAATTATTTCATCTTTTGCACAGAAGGAGTGCCTGTATCTTTTGCACCGTCTTTAATACCCAATTTAGCTTTCACTAAAGGAAGAATATTATCGCTTTCTCTTGCATACAAAAGAGATCCGCCACTTGCATCAAATACATAGTCGTAACCCTTTTCTTTAGCTACTTCTTTGATAGCCTTATCTGCTCTTTCCAATATTGGGCTATACAATTCTTGTTTTTTAGATGCTACTTTTTCCTGACCACTTTGTTGCAATCCTTGAATACGATTCTGAAGATCTTGAATTTCCTTCATCTTCACTTCCTTAATAGCATCAGTCATAGTCTTTTCACCTCCCTGAAATTCTTGTGCTTTCTTCTCATATTCCTTGCCCATTAACTCTAATTGATCTTGAAAAGATTTTGCATACACTTGCAGATCACCATCAGCTTTTTTCACTTCAGGTAAAAGAGATAATAACTCAGTGGAGTTGATATAACCAAATTTTGTTGCCGACTGAGCAATAACTGCATTGCCAAATAACACTCCGCATGCAAGAGATAAGATGAACTTTTTCATTTTTAAGTTATGGGATTTTTATATGATTTAAAAGCTTTGCAAAGTAAAGGTCATTATTTCTTTTGACCAAGTAATTTTATGATATCATCACTATGATCCAATTTTGGATCTGCGTAAAACAATGTAACCCCACCCGCCTTATCTAACACTAGGTCATAAGCCTTATTTGCTGCGTACTTCTGTACTGAATTATATACACGGTCTTGTATTGGCTTTACCATTTCCTGACGCTTCTTAAATAGATCACCTTCATAACCGAAACGTTGTTTTTGAAGGTCCTTCGCCGTCTTTTCTTTTAGAACTATCTCATCCTCACGTTTTTTCCGTACTTCATCAGAAAGCATTGCCTTCTCTGCCTGATACGATTTATACATTCGGTCTACTTCTTGCATGCGGGTATCTATTTCCTCCTGCCAAGCTTTAGAAAGTTTATCAAGTTGAGTTTGTGCGTCTTTATAATCAGTCAGTTTTTCCAGAATATATTTAGAGTCAATAATGCAGTAACGTTGTGCATTAGCCAAACTGCTACATCCTACAATCATTAGCAGCCCTAAAAACAGCTTTTTCATACTCTGTATATTTTAATTGTGATTAAATATTTGTTAATGAACATTCATCAATCCGGTTCGAAACCTAACATGAATGTGAATTTTGAAATATCCTTGAAGTTGGTGATACCTGCTGCCGGATTATATCTATCAAGTCCTACACCATAATCCAAGCCTAATAAACCAAACATTGGCAAGAATATTCTGATACCTACGCCTACGTCCCTATTCAATGCGAACGGATTAAAGTCTTTAAAAGTGGCCCATGCATTAGCAGCATCCACAAAAGCCAATCCGTATATAGTAGCTGTAGGGCTCAATGAGAATGGATAACGAACCTCTGCAGTATACTTATTGAATATGGTCATATTCTGTGCATATACTTCATAACCTCGTTGTGAAATTATATCCTTACCTACAAAATATGAATAACCTGATAGACCATCGCCACCTAACTGAAAGCGTTCAAATGGAGAATAACCTATATCCTTATTATAGTAACCAAGGAAACCATACTTAGTAGAAAACTTGAACACTAAATTACCAGCAATTCGCTGATACCAGTCACCTGTAAAACGATACTTATGGTACTCTATCCATTTATATTTTTCCTGCGCAGTTTCTCCACTATAGTCTTTATTACTGAAAGAGCTGTATGGTGGAGTAAATTGGAAAGTAAAACTGATATTAGAACCACTACGAGGGTATAATGGCTGATCTATAGAATAACGAGCCAATACAAATTTGAAGAATAAATTATTACTATAACCATCAGTAAAATCACTAACCAATGCATAGTTCTTCAGGAAATAGTTATTATAGTTCAATCCTAATGTTAATACGAAATCATCATCAGGCCATTTCATTCGTTTACTAATAGAAACACCACCACCAAACAAGCGTAAATAAGCACTGTTAGGATCTGTACCTGCCGCTGCGGAAGAATACTTACTGTATACAACATTAGTAGTTAATGCGTTAGGCTTATGACCACCTAACCATGGCTCTGTAAAGGAAGTATTGAATGAATTATAGTAAGCACCATTAGACTGGTAGTTAATAGAGAAACGTTGTCCATCTCCAACGGGAAGTGGGTCCCAATATTTAGGCTTGAAAATATTCCTGATTGAGAAGTTGCTAAATACAACACCAACGTTACCATAGAAATTCACTCCACCACCAAAACCGGCAGATAATTGCAACTGATCACTCGATTTTTCAGCTACAGTATACTCTATATCCACTGTACCATCTTCAGGATGTGGTTTAGGTTGGATACCAATTTTTTCCTGATCAAAGAATCCTAAATTAGCTATTTGGCGTTGAGAACGGATCAGTAACTCTCTGCTGAATTTGTTACCTGGATATGTACGCAATTCACGACGAATAACATGTTCATTAGTACGATTATTCCCCGATATGGTCACGTCTTTAATAGTAGCCTGAGGGCCTTCTGTTATACGCAATTCATAATTAATAGTATCACCTATCACAGACGTTTCTACCGGATCTACATTAAAAAACAAATAACCATCATCCATGTACAAACTACTTACATCTTCCCCACCCTCCGGGCTTAGAGATCGACCTATACGAGTATCAAGTAAAGATTGATTGTACACATCTCCTTTCTTGATACCTAATACTTTGGTCAATTGGTCGTTTGAGTATTTAGTATTACCTCTCCAGGCGATATTACCAAAGTAATATTTGCGACCTTCTTTTATTTTAATATCAATATTCAGATTTCCATTCTTTACAGGGTAAGTAGTATCTGCGACTATCTGTGCATCTCGATAGCCAAGTGAGTTGTATACACCTATCATAGCTTGTTTATCATCTTCAAATTTTGTTTGGTTGAATTTTGAAGAAGCAAACAATTTAAACCTAAAATAAGGGTCTATAGCTTCAAGTGTTTTTGATACAGAAAGGAATTTGAAATTACTGAGATACCCACCTATTGAACGATCCTTTTGAGCATACACGCCTTTATCATCTGTAGGATGTAAAGTAATTCGTGTCATTTCCTTGGTAGATTTCAATGCTCTTTTCAATCTAGCATCTGATGCATTATCGTTTCCTACTAGGTTTATTTGATTGATATGGGTCTTATTCCCTTTATCTATATTGAATGTAAGTATCTCCGAATTGATTGCCAAGGTATCAGGGCGTTCTTTTACGCTAACCTTTACTTTACCAAATCCTTTATCAGAAAAATATTTCTTGATACGTACTACAGCTTCTTTCTTAGTAGCATCGGTTACTACGTGCGTTTTCACCAAATGTATCTTATCCTTCAGTTCAGTTGCTTCACTTTTTTTAATACCTCTAAAATTATATTTACTTAGGTGTGGTCGTTCTTCTACTGCGATATTCAGAAACACCTTGTCTCCTACATACTTGGTAATAGTAATAGATACATTAGAGAATAGATCTTGTTTCCATAGGTTACGAATAGCTTTAGCTATCGTTTCATCATTAGGCAAATGCACCTTCGCACCTACTGATAAATTGGTAACAGATAATAGTAAGTCTTCATCAAGAAAATGGTCTCCTGTAACAGTGATTCCACCTATCTCATATTCCTTAGGCTTATCAGCTTCGGCTGTACCAGACATGTTTCTTTGGCCCATTTTTTTCAATCCGGAACCGTTTTCTCCCCGCATTCCTGTTTGAGCACTAACTGCGTAAGTGAAAAATAAACAAAAAATATACAGGCTATATCGCAAAGTCTTATTATACATGCTGGGGGTTATTCGTTTGTATTTGTTCACTGGTCTTTCCAAAACGACGCTCGCGTTGTTGGTAATTCAGTATGGCTTCGTATAAATGTTGTTTCCTGAATTCAGGCCAATGCACAGGGCTGAAATAAAACTCTGCATAGGCCAATTGATACAATAAAAAATTACTTATTCTGTTCTCTCCACTGGTACGTATCATCAATTCCGGATCTGGAAATGCTGCTGTATTTAAATAGCTATGAAATAACTGATCATTTATTTGATCAGGGCTGACTTTTCCACTTGCCACATCAATTGCTATTTTTCGAGTAGCTTCTGTTATTTCCCAGCGCGAACTATAACTGAGTGCTAATATCAAATTCAGTCCGCTGTTATCCGCTGTCATCTCCATGGCTTCATTCAATTCATTTTGACAAACATCAGGTAAACTGGGGAAATCCCCAATTACATGAAGACGTACATTATTCTTCTTTAATTCATCTGCTTCCTTCCTGATCGTGTTCACCAACAGTTCCATCAAGGCGTTTACTTCTTCCTTGGGTCTGTTCCAGTTTTCAGTAGAAAATGCATACAAAGTCAAATATTTCACTCCTACTTCTCCACAACCATTCACAATATCACGCACACTAAGTACCCCCTGATGATGACCAAAAACTCGATCTTCACCTCTCTCTTTAGCCCAACGCCCATTACCATCCATTATAATGGCAATGTGTTTAGGCAATTTATTACGGTCAATGGCTTGTAAAACGTCCATAAAATGGGTACCGATCTTGAAAAGGTGTGCGAAGTTACAAAAATAGACGCTTCAGTTATCCATAAAAGGGGTATTCCATAGTTTAACTCGACTTTAACGGGTATTGCAATTTTTATATATAAATAAATATTTTATATAAATATTAAAAAGTTACTATTTGTTCATTACCTACACAGCTCCTTTTTTCATACATTTAAAGCCAATTTAGTATCAATGATAACTAACCTTAGTACTACAAATAGCCTGCTGAGCGAATGGATACGTGAGATCCGTGATACATCTATACAAAATGACCGTATGCGTTTTCGTAGAAATATGGAACGAATTGGTGAAGTAGCAGCATACGAGATCAGTAAAACTTTGCCATTCAATGCGATAACGGTTCAAACCCCAATGGGCGAAGCTCCTTGCGCAGAAATGCAAAGACAGCCTGTACTGGCTACCATCCTCAGAGCCGGGGTACCTCTACACCAAGGGCTTTTGAGCTATTTCGACAAAGCTGACAATGCATTTGTAGCCGCATATAGAAAACACAATAGAGACGGGTCTTTCGAAATAGAACAGCATTATGTTACCTGCCCCGATGTAAATGGCAGACCTCTTATCATTGCTGACCCTATGTTGGCAACTGGTTCTTCCTTAGTTTTGGCTATTGAAGCACTTTTAGAACATGGAAGCCCTTCATCCATACATGTAGTAAATGCTATTGCGTGTTCCATGGGTATAGACTTCCTGACACGGAGGTTTCCGGAAGTACATATATGGGCAGGTGATATAGATGATGAATTGACTGCCAGGGGGTATATAGTCCCTGGACTGGGGGATGCAGGCGACCTGTCCTATGGAAATAAATTACAATCTTAACCCAACCAAAATATTATAGCTGCATGTCTTGGTTAGTAAGAATATTTATTTTATTTTTAGCTTTCGAAAATTTATAAACGTAACATTATAACATAAACTTACCCAGATGAAGAAAATATTATTAAGCGTTAGTGTCGGCATGGTGATAGCGAGTTCAGCAATGGCGCAGGATATACACAACACTCAATATTTTGCATCACCGTTAACATTGAACCCTGCGCTAACAGGTCTTACATCTGCTGATGTACGTGTAGCTGCTAGTTACCGTTCTCAATGGTCTACAGTATCTGCTAACCCTTACATTACAGGTGTAGCATCTTTCGACATGGGTGTTCTTAAAGGCAAATTGCCTTCAGGAGACGCATTAGGCGTAGGTTTGATAGCTATTTACGATAAATCAGGTTTAGGTGGTTTACAAAACATGACCGTTGGTATGTCTTTAGCTTACCACTTAGGTTTCGGTTTAGATAGACAACAACATATCTCATTTGGTATCCAAGGTTGTTTAGTTCAAAAAAGTTTGGACTTCAACAAACTGAAATTCGAAGATCAGTTCGATGTAGCTACAGGTGCAACTCCTTACACTACTCACGAACAGTTCAGCAATGCGGATTTGACTTACCCTGATTTCAATGCTGGAATCATGTATAGTGGTAAAGTATCTGAGCACGCTACTGCTTATGCAGGAGGTTCTTACTACCACCTTACTCAGCCTATAGAAACTTTCTTACAAGGTAGCCACAAAATAAGCGGTCGTTATACTGGTTATTTAGGTGGTTCATTCGATATGAATGACAACACTGTATTATATGCTAGTGGTTTATACCAATCTCAAGCTTCTGCTACAGAGGTTATGATCGGGGCTTCAGTTGGTTTCATTTTAAATCCGGGTCATGAAGTTGATGACTATCACAAAAACACAGTATTATACTTAGGTAGCTGGTATCGCTATGGTGATGCAGTTGCTCCTTATGTAGGTTTTGAGTGGGCTAAAATGCAATTAGGTATCAGCTATGATGTGAACGTTTCTAACTTTACTCCTGCTACTGGTGGTAATGGCGCTTACGAATTGACACTGATATTCAATGGTCACATCAACAAAGGTAACTACGGTCCTCATTACAACTGGGGCTGTCCTAAATTCTAATTTCCCCTTACAATATATTGTAAATAGTCCCGGCCTCCCGGGACTATTTTATTTATAGCCCTTTCCCTTTACTTACATACTTATTCCCAATTATAAAAAAACGATAGGGCAATAGCGCATCTTCCTCTGCATAAGCAACTCCTACCCTAGTAACAGCTTCTATTTGCTTACTATGAATCTTATAACCCCTATCCTCAATATACACATGGACATCATTAAGAGAATATCCTGTAAGTTCGGTATGAATACCTAAAGCAGCACTCATAGAACCTGGCCCGCTTGTAAGCGCAGGAACCAACACATCCTTCCCTCTGCGTTGCAGCATATACTCTACGCCATCTATGGGCTCCACGGCCCTTACAAGCACAGCATGTGGCACATCCTGTATATTAGTAACTACATTAAAGAGATTATGAATTCCATAACACAGATACACATACGCCACTCCGCCATGCGCATACATTATTTCAGTTCTGTTAGTGCGCTTATTACCAAAAGCATGCGATGCTTTATCAGATGCCCCTGCATATGCTTCAGTCTCTGTGATCATACCGGATGTGTATACTCCATCTATATGAGTAACCAATACTTTCCCCAGCAATTCCTTCGCTATTCTAACAACATCTTTTCGGGTATAAAAACTCTCTGGCAATATCATTTTAAAAAAGTTATAATTTTAAGGTTCTATGCAAAAAACAGGAACAATAGTACTCATCCCAATTCCAATTGCAGATAATGCTCTTAGTACTTTATCCGCAGATGTAGCAAAGTACACATTGCAAATTCAGCATTTCTTTGTAGAAAATCTACGAACTGCTAGACGTTTTTTAAAAGCACTGCATCCATCTATTGTTATTGACAATCTGAATTTTTCAGAAATAGATAAACATACAGGTCCCGATATATCACAAATGAAAAGATTATTGAATGAAGGACATACTATAGGCATCATGAGTGAGGCCGGTTGTCCGGGTATTGCAGACCCTGGCGCAGAATTGGTACATGCGGCACAAAGCATGGGTTCGAAGATTATACCATTGGTAGGCCCTAATTCTCTCATCTTGGCTCTTATGGCATCAGGATTAAATGGACAAAGTTTTTGCTTTAATGGATACCTGCCGGTGAAAGATCCTATGCGTAGTCAACGAATCAAAGCGCTGGAACAACAATCGATCAAAGAAAAACAAACACAGTTATTTATTGAAACTCCTTATAGGAATGATGTCCTTATGGCTGACCTGCTAAAGCATTGCGCAGCAAATACACAATTATGTATAGCTCAAAACATTACTGCTCCCGATGCTGTGATCAAAACACAGAGCATAGAAAAATGGAGAAAGAATATTCCTGCACTTGGTAAAGTACCTATGGTATTTCTGATATTAGCCTAAAGCGGAATTAGCAACGATGATTATCGGCTCTCCAATTCTTGATAGCTTTCTTAATATCATCCGGTCTCATGTTATCACTTAATGCACGATGCACTAAGGCTAAGTATTCATCATCTCCGGCAAAACGCAATGCAACAATTTGCCCCATGGTCAATCTTTGATCTAATAGCTTATTAGTAAGCAGGTAATGCCTAAAATTCTCCTCTGCACGTATCGCCCTGTTCTGTACAGTTACTGCAAAAGTTCTGCTATACAAAAACAATAATACCAACACTACAGAAATAAGGAAAGGCAACATACCTGTATATAGCCAATTATCAGATCCTTTTACTACCACCAAATTGATAATAGCCAAAACAAGTATAACTAAAGCTATAGTGGAAGTTACGTAATGGAAACCTGGTACAAATCTTCTGTGGTTGGAATAGTTTTGCGGTTGCATATAGAAATTTTACGTAAGCTAAGGATTATTATTGATCAGTACAGACATATAAATATGATCTTTTTGTGAGCATACGCAAGGGCGCAAACACCAGTATATTTTTTATATTTGATTGACAATACTCAAATAAAGATCAATAGATATGATGTTAAGAAAAATGATCTTCTCGGTGGTACTGACCCTTTCGATCTGTAATGTGGCACTGGCACAAGATAAAGTGCCTACATTGAAAGGAAAGATGAGCGTATCTGTCACTAAAGGCACCGTAAAATGCGATTTTACACTCTCTAATATCCCCCGTATTAAAGACTATATGATATTCATCAATACTGGAATGAATATCCGCTATTTCAGAAATACTGAAGATACCTATAACTATGTCTATGAGAAAAAATACAATGATACATTATCAGATGAGTGCTTTGGTTATTACTTTAATGATAGCACAGGTAAGAATAAATTCCTCCCACAATCATTGCAAATAAGCTACGTAGGCCGCTTCCCCGTAATGGATGATACCATGAAAGCATCTGAGACCGGAGACTGGAAAGGTAATATTGCATTCAACGGATATTCTGTAAGGGCTGATGGACGACAATCAGGATGGTACCCTGTTTTGTACGACGTTAAAAATGACAAATGGTTCTACGAGTTGAAATATGACATAGAGATCAATTGTAACGACTGTAATACACTCTACCTCAATGGCAATACACCCGTACAGGCTACTATGGGCCAGTTCCATAGCGAAACTCCTGTAGAAATGATGCTATACGCAGGCGAATTCAAAATATTCAATGTAGATGGTACTTACTTCCTCAACCCAGATATCACAGAAGAACAAATGAAGAAGTTTGGCACCATGACCAATAAGTACAAAAACTTTTTTGAATCTAAATTAGATATACCCTACCTCAACAAAATCACCTACATACAAACCACACCTGTTACTACAGGTAATGCATGGCTTTTTGTCTCTTACCCTACTATAGTAAATATCGGACATGGTAATTATGGTATGAAGGGCTTCTTCAATAAGAAAACAGGCAATTGGCTCAAACCTTTCATAGCGCACGAACTGGCTCACTATTATTTTGGCTCTTACGCTAAGTTCAACTCCGAACTAGGAGATATGCTCAGTGAAGGCTTTGCAGAATTCTTATCGCTTCAGGTTTCTAGAGAATTATTGCACGATAGTATATATACAGCTAAGATCAACGAAAAGATTGTAACCCTAAAGAATTTTCAGGCTACACCTTTCTCTAAAGTCAAAAAAGTAACAGACTACCAAAGAAGGGATATGTATGTATACAACTATGCTCCTATCATATTCACAGCCATAGAAAAAGAAATAAGCATTGACAGTATGTGGGTATGGTTGAGATCGATATTGGTAACCAAAACAGACTTTACCAACTATGACTTTTTGATCAAAACACTTAGCTCAACTCTTAAAGATGATGCTAAATTACAAGGTATCAAAGAACGATATTTTGAATCTGATGCAGCCATGGACAATGCCATAGAAACCATATTAAAGCAACCTGCGGATAAGATTACAGAAAAGAATTAAACTATCTAACCACTCTACCTTTCCATTTATACACACCTACAAAACCCATAAAACCTGCTAGAATAATATAAAGAATATGCAAAGGTTGCAGAAAAGGGAATGCTATTAACTGTCTTCCCTTTTTGAAGAAAACTGCTACCGGTAAAAGATAGTATAACTCAAATGCCATTTTCAATATCAGCATTGAAAATGGTACTATAACTATATACTGTATAAAAAAAGCTGCTATAGTGGTCACAAGAAATGAAAAATTGAACAAATAGACTATTATCAATATAGCTGTAAGTCTAGTATCATTATACTTACCCGATTTTGATGCCCAACGTATCCTTTGTTGCAAAAAAGCACCCCAATTAGGTTGCGGTTTGGTGGTAACTATCGCCTTTGTAGCTTTTAGATAGGATATTCGTTCAGGATAGACTTTCTGTAGTTTTATCATTAGCAGATAATCATCACCCGATGCAAAATGATCTATCCCTTCATATCCACCAACTGCATTATATGCATCCCTTGTAAATGCAAGATTAGCTCCATTACTCATACTGCCCATTCCTACACTATGTGCTGCTACTGTAATACCTTGCATACTCATAAAATCGATCGACTGAAATCTCTCTACAATTGTATTGTTGGCAGTAAAGTCCACAGGCCCAACTATCATTACAGGTTTATCTTGTTCATATCTTGCAGCTATATATCTCAACCATTCCATAGTAGATATGCAGTCAGCATCCGTAGTAACAATAAGGGTTCCTTTACTTTGTTGTATACCTATACTTAAAGCCTTCTTCTTATAGGCATTGATGCTGCCATTTTCGCTCAAATAATCAGCTAGGCTTATATACTTTATGTTTTTGTACGATTGCACAATACTTGCAGTACCATCTACTGAATGGTCATCCACAACTATGATCTCCATAAGCTCTGCGGGGAATTGCTGTGTAAGTATTGAGTCTATGCACTTGCCAATATTCCCTTCCTCATTACGTGCGGGAATGATAATACTGATAGACGTAGATGGTAAATAATGTTCCGGTACCGTAAAACATTCTTGTTTATTCCATCCATGGCGATACAAAAGCATCAATACCAGATACAATAAAGTAATTACTGCACAACAAATTACAAATACAATCATATACTAATACAAGAGACATTCTGCCATTTGTGGCAATGTTTCAGGGTCAAAAAGGTCATGCCCCTTCTCTAATATATGCAATTGCACATCATCATGTACACCTTTGGCAAAATGTTCTGCATTTTTCATCGGAATAACTCGGTCGTAAGTACCCATGAATATATGTACAGGTATATTATACTGTTTGATATAACCTTTCACCTTACCATGATGTGGTATGATCTCACTAACACTCATCCATACATTTAATAGAAATTCACGGCTTTCATCCGTATGTACATAGCGCATCACAAATTTATATCTGGATGCATCCAGCCATTTATGTTTACGCAGCCATTGTATCAAATGCACATATCTCTGTGGGCCTGATGCAAATCTGCGAAAAAGTGCATTACCCAAACTAGTACGAGTAAGAAAATAATAAAAGTAATTAAATACTAATCCATCAGATGCTATCAGCAATACCTTATCTATACTCTCAGGCATTAACTCCAGAATAGTAAGACATACTCTGCCACCCAAACTATACCCCAAAAGTGAAACCTTATCTGTTTTGAATTCCTTCTTCAAGGTCTCAATTAATAGTTGCAGGTCCTTTCTGGTCAATAAGACTTCCTGTTGCCATTTGCTACTACCATGAAAAGGTAGATCTATGCTTATAAAAGTATAATCCTGTTCTAAATATGGTGCTATTGGTGTAAATAATCCTGCATCGTTGCTATACCCATGAAATGCCAATAACAACTTCTTCCCCCTACCCATTCGCATAAAATGCAATGAATGTTTTCCAAATACAACATTTCCTGACTCATGGTCGCTCATACTTCAAATTTACTCATTATACCCTTTTAAAATACTGATTTAATCACCTCCTGTTCAATAATTTAACAACCATCTAAGCTCCTTTTTTCTTATCTTCATACAAATACTTGGTATATGGAAACTCAAGTGCATTCCTCATTACGTGGCGGCGGATTTTTAGTCCAACCATCTGACCCTACCAACTCTTTTACTCCCGAAGATTTTAACGAAGAGCAGCGCATGATAG
>JBAWXE010000052.1:0-18458 GCA_037144255.1 Bacteroidota bacterium
AGGAACACACAACAACGGCGTGTTTTTAGGCACGAGTTACAAACCCGCGCCAGTGTTGAGTGCTTTTATTGAGAAGTGTATAAATTATTATAGTAAACTTTTCACTTTATCTATGGCTGCTTGCAGGTTGGCTACGTCTTGTCCGCCAGCTGTAGCAAGGGTTTTCTGACCACCGCCACCGCCTTTGATAAGAGGTGCTACATGTTCTTTAATGATCTTGCCAGCATCTAATCCCTTAGCTGCTATAACAGTTTCTGCTACACCCACAGCTATGAATGGTTTGCCATCAATATTGGCACCTAATACTATTACGTGATCGTTGAGATGATGTTTTACATCAACACATAATTTCTTGAGTGCATCGGGAGAGCTAACAGTAACTATAGTACCTATGAAAGTAACCTGGTTGATGATCTCGTCTTTGGTCAGCACCTCGTTGCGGAGTATTACCAATTGGCGAGCTTCCATCGACTCTACATGTTTCTCTAACTGAGATTTTTCTTCCTGTATTTTCTCTATGGCTTTCAGCGGGTCTTTAGCATTCTTGAGTTGTGCCTGTATGCTAGCAATGAGCGATAATTTCTCGTTGATATAATCTTCGGCAGCCTTACCGGAGATTGCCTCTATACGGCGCACACCGGCAGCTACAGCACTCTCTGTAGTGAGCTTAAAGAAACCTAAGTGACCTGTATAACCTACGTGAGTACCACCACAAAGTTCGATAGAATAATTAGGGTCCATGACCACTACACGTACCACATCGCCATATTTTTCGCCAAACAAAGCCATAGCACCTAGAGCAATAGCTTCGTCCTTAGACATTTCTTTGATGACCACAGGTACATTCTCACGTATCTTGGCATTGACAATGGCTTCTACTTGTTGTATCTCCTCATCGGTCATCTTAGCGAAGTGAGAAAAGTCGAAACGCAGATGTTCCTCATTGACCAAAGAACCTTTTTGTGCTACATGTGTACCTAATACCTGACGCAGTGCGGCATGTAACAAGTGTGTAGCACTATGATGTATGGTAGTAGATAAACGTTTGTAGGCATCAACCTTGGCATGTAGTGGTGCTGCCATATTCTCGGGCAATACCTCTGCAAAGTGAATGGTAAGACCATCCTCTTTTTTGGTATCAATGATCTTGATGCTTTCGTTAGGGAAAATAAATTCACCAGTATCGCCTACCTGACCACCACTTTCGGCATAGAAAGGAGTAGTATCTAATACCAGCTGGAACTGTTCGTTGCCTTTAGATGATACTCTACGATATTTGACAATACAAGCCTCAGTTTCCAGCTCAGTATAACCTACAAATTTTGTATTGCTACCTTCTTTTAGTACTACCCAGTCGTGAGTATCTAAAGCACCGGCTGCTCTGCTACGTGTTTTTTGTTTTTGTAATTCTACTTCAAAACCTTTTTCGTCTACTGTCCAGCCTTTTTCACGAGCTATGAGAATGGTAAGGTCTATAGGGAAACCGAAAGTATCGTGAAGTTCGAAAGAAGCAGGGCCGCCAATTACTTTATCAGCAGTAGGTTGAGCCAAGATATCATCCACAATTTTCAAACCCTTACCTAGTGTTCTTAAGAAAGCATCCTCTTCTTCTCTCACCACTTTGCTGACCAGATCTATCTGCTTGTGCAGTTCAGGGAAAACGTTTTCAAATTGTTTTGCCAATACCGGCATGAGACGGTATAACAGGGGTTGCTTATGATCGAGATAAGAATAATAGTAACGAACGGCACGGCGAAGGATACGGCGAATAACATAGCCGGCACCTGTATTAGAAGGTAACTGACCATCGGCGATAGTGAAGCCGATAGCGCGAATATGATCGGACAGTACACGGAAAGCAATGTCTTTTTTGCTATCGGTATAAGTGTACTTGATACCGGTCATTTGCTCTATATGCTCTATAGTACCTGTAAACAGATCTGTATCGTAATTACTTTGTTTGCCTTGCAGTACACGTACCAAACGCTCTAAGCCCATACCTGTGTCTACATGCTTGGCAGGTAGCGGTACAAGGCTGCCATCTTTCTGGCGATTGTACTGCATGAACACGTTATTCCATATCTCTATTACCTGCGGGTGATCTGCATTTACAAGCGTGTGGCCGGCTACTAATTTTTTCTCCTCTTCTGTTCTGCAATCCACATGTATCTCAGAGCAAGGGCCACAGGGGCCTGTATCGCCCATTTCCCAGAAATTATCTTTTTTATTACCCAGTAGTATTCTGTCTTGAGGTACAAGTTGCTTCCAGAAGTTGTATGCTTCTTCGTCCTTAGGCAAATTCTCAGAAGCATCGCCCTGAAAAACGGTTACATATAATTTGTCTTTAGGAATACCATATACCTCTGTGAGCAATTCCCAGCTCCATGCTATGGCTTCTTCCTTGAAATAATCTCCAAAGCTCCAGTTGCCCAGCATCTCGAACATGGTATGGTGGTAAGTATCTACACCCACCTCTTCCAGATCGTTATGTTTACCACTTACGCGAAGGCATTTTTGAGTATCTGCAATACGTGTATTAGAAGGAGTGCCATTGCCCAAGAAGAAATCCTTGAACTGGTTCATACCCGCATTTGTGAATAACAGGGTGGGGTCGTTTTTTATTACAATAGGAGCAGAGGGCACCACCTGGTGTCCTTTTTCACGAAAAAAATCTAAAAACTGCTGGCGTATCTCGTTGGCAGTGAGCATAAATAAAGTTAAATAAGTGTGCAAAGATAATGTTTGGCAGGTAGTTTAGGAGATACTTGTAATAAGGTAGACAGATGGGGGAATGATATGGATATTTTTATTATTCGATAAACTTCTTAGTACCCGAAGAACCCCTTACAGACAAGGCTGAAAGATAGATGAATGTAGTGATAAAAGGCAGTATGGGTAGCAAGTAACGAGGCATGAACCAGCTGGAATACAACATGACCAAACAATAGGATATGATAAATAGCCCTGCAATGGTATAAAAGTTACGTGCAAGGAGACTTAGCTTTTTCCAAACGAGTGCAATACCTAAGAAGCAGAATAGCAACAATAGGCACCTGAATTGGTAATATCTGAGATTGAAAGCATTGATAAATTTCTTATAGATCTGATGACGACAATAGATGTCCTCAGGTTTCAGGTGGTATCGTACTAAAGTTGAGCTTTCGGGTTTGGGCCCTGAGTAATAATCCATCATTTCGCCATCGTGAGGAGTGATGAGGGTACTTAGATTAGGGAGCATATAATCTTTGAAAAACAGAAGGGGATAATGAGATTGTATAAAAGTGGCATATCGGGCATAAAGAGGCGCCTGAATATAAAAACTATGATAGTAAATATCAGATTGGTCATGGTGTTTTATGAGGCTGTCTTCTACGGGTTTGCGTAATATCTCTAGGGGGCTTTTAGGATCCCATAGCCAGTCGGTATTTATTTCATGATCTGCATAAGTAGCCGTATCGAAATAATGCATGCAGAAGTTGTGAATATCCTTTAATTGGGGGTCGGTGACAGGTAATATTTGAGCATGATCTTTTTGCAGTAGGAACATGATATTGTTGGCCTGTGTCCAGCCTGTAAACGCAGTGTGGATGGGCACTCCGAAGGCTTTCATATTGCGATGCAAATTCAGACTATGGTCTACATAGAATACTGTAAGCGTAGCTATAATACTTAAAAGAAGCAGCTTTTTGTTTTTGAGTAGAATGAAGAAAATAAGTATGGAAAAGAAGGGATAGAATAAGGCGATATGTCGGGTTTCCATACAACATATCAATAGTGCCAGATGTATGGTGAGATACCTTTTCTTAGGATCGATGATGTATAATATAAGAGTGCTGATGTAACAGAGTGTGAGGCAAGACGATAACAGATCGCTTAAAATATTGAAGCAATTATATAATGCGGCTGGTTCTGCTAACAATAAGATACCCAAGAGGCAATAATGTATATTACTGAATACAAATGCTTTTTGTAAAGCCTTTAAAAATGTTAATACTGAAATGAAGTATATAGCGAACTGTGCATATACCACAAAAGACAATGAGCTACATATCTTATAGAGTATTTTTAAGAACAGTGAATATCCTATGGGGCGGATACCCGGAGCAAGAGATATGCTGTGTTTGACATAGTAGTTGCCATCCCAGGAGAATTCCGCAATGGGATAGCAATACAAGATATAGGCACATAGAATACTATAAATAAATAACAATAAAATATCTGACTTGTATTTATGTATGGTACTAGTCATAAAGAGCTATAAGCGGTCGATACATTTAAAGGGTAAGTACACAAATATAGCTAATAGGTGCAGATGGAATGCGTAAGTGCTATGTAAGTACATTCACTTATATTTGTCAAGTGAGTTTTCTATACCCTCTTTTTTTGGTAGCCGGACTATCGCTGGCCATACCTGTGCTGATACACTTGTTCAACCTGCGCAGGTATAAGACCGTATTTTTTCCGCATACCCGTTTTCTGAAGAATATACAACTGAACTCGCGCCGCCAGTCGCAGGTTAGGTATAAGCTCTTGCTGGCTTTACGACTATTGTTCCTAGCAGCTATGATACTGGCCTTTGCACAGCCATTTTTCAATAAAGATAGCGGCCCTAAGAAGGGTAATAAGTTGCAGGTGTTGTATATAGATAATTCGTACAGCATGTCTGTAAAGAAAGGAGCCCGCAACCTACTGGAAACAGCCAAGGATGCTGTGCGTAAGCAGATACATAAGGCACATCCGGGTACTAAATTCGTACTACTGACCAATGACAAACCTATGAGTTATCAGCCTGTACCTGCAGATAAAGTATTGGCTGAACTGGGAGGGATAGAAGTATCGCCTAATAACAAAACGGCCATACAGGTTTTGTCGACAATACAGAGCATAGTGCAAAGTGAAGCAGCTAATGGTGCGGAGGTATATTATTATTCAGATTTTCAACGTAGTTCATTTGCATCTTTGCCAGATGCAGCCTTGATGCATAATATCTCTTTTTACGGCGTGCCCCTACAGACAGATGAACAACAGAATATCTATATAGATACTGCCTACCTGACATCGCCTGTATTGCAGACAGGGCAAAGCAATCAGCTGGTGGTGCATACTAAAGCTATAGGTAAAGTACCGAAAGATGCGCCAGTATTGCAATTATCTATTAATGGACAAGTAAAGAGCGCAGCATCCTTGTCTTTTTCTCAGAAAAATGAGAGTGTGGACACTTTCAGTTTTCAAGTGAATGATGCAGGGTGGCAAAAGATCAGCCTGAGTGTAAACGATGAGGCTGTAAGATTTGATGATACCTTTAGAATAACTGCCAGAAGCGCACCCGGATTATCGGTATTAGTACTTAATGAAGGGCAAGCCAATCCCTATATACAAGCGGCTTTCCGAGCATATAACGGCTTTCGCCTGAACCAAATGGATATAGCTGCGGCACCTAAAAGCTGGAAAGAATATAATCTGGTAATACTGAGTGGTATCACACATATAGATGATGCACTAGGTAAAACAATGAATGAGGCCTTACAAACAGGACAAGGCATCACTATATTCCCGGGCAGGACCAATAATCTGGCTGCACTGAATGAGGGGCTGCATAATATAGGTGATATACGTATCAGTGCTATAGATACTGCAGCACAAGTGGCTACCAGCTTGCAACAAGGTAGTGATCTGGTAAAAGACCTTTTTGAACATATACCTGATAATGTGCAGTTACCTACAGTGAACTGGCACTATATTATCAATGCAGGATTGAGTGCCAATCAACAATCGATACTTAGTTTCAGAAATGGAGACCCTTTTTTGGCAAGGTATAAGCCATCCAGAGGTCAGCTGTACTTATGTGCAGCAGCGGCAGATATGCAATCCGGTAATTTTCCGGGTAGTTATTTCTTTGTGCCTTTTCTGTATCAGATGACCATGCAGTCTCATGGAGGCGATGTATATGCCATTACAACAGGCAAACAAGTGCCGGCTTATTTGCTGCTTAATAATGCTAATGAGCGCAATATGATACATGTGTATGGAAAGGGCCTAGATGTAATACCACCACAACGTCCGGATGGTGCAGGGCTGAATGTATATATAGATCAGGTGGTGCAGCAAGCAGGTTTTTACAGTTTATCAGGGCAAAGCACAGATACTACCTGGGTAGCACTGAATGGCGACCGTGGGGAGTCTGTATTGGATGTATGGAAGCCCGAGGCACTTAAAAGCCAGTGGAAAAGTGGGGACATCAGATGGATGAATGCCACTGATGCCAGTATAAAAACAGATAATGGAAACTGGGATAGCTTCCCGCTTTGGAAAGTTTGTGTTATTTTAGCCGTGATAATGCTGGTTGCCGAAACGCTTGTTCTGGCAGGCAGTTTTCAGAAACAAACAGTAGCTACTCAATAGCCTCATATGCTCGTGCTCATCCGCAAGGCAAGGGTTGTAGACCCACAGTCTGACTTTCATGATAAAGTAGTTGATATATTGATCGAAGATGGTAACATCAAAGCGATACAAACTACTATTGATACAAAAGCCGATATAGTAATAGAAGAAGAAGATTTACATATCAGTCAGGGTTGGGTAGATGTATTTGCAGATTATCGTGAGCCGGGTTTTGAACATAAAGAAACAATAGCTACAGGACTGCAAGCCGCTGCCACAGGTGGTTTCACACAGGTACTACTGGCACCCAATACTAATCCTACACTTAGTACCAAGTCAATTATACAATACGTAATCCGCAAGGCACAAGGACATATAGTGCAGTTGCATCCTATGGGTGCATTGTCACAAAATATAGAAGGGAAAGATCTTGCAGAGATGATGGATATGCATGCCAATGGTGCAGTAGCTTTTACAGATGGATGGAAGCCTATGCAAAGCTCTAACCTGATGCTGAAAGCACTGGAATATGTAAAAGCCATTGATGCTACAGTAGTGCAAATACCTATAGATACTGCAATTGCCAGTGGTGGACTGATGCACGAAGGACCTAACTCTACCAAGCTGGGTATGCCCGGTATACCTGCCATAGCAGAAACAATAATGGTGCATCGTGATATTTCACTATTGCGTTATACAGGCTCTAAACTGCACATTACAGGGGTATCATCAGCAGAAAGTGTAGAGATGATAAGAGCTGCAAAAGCAGAAGGATTAGCAGTTACATGTTCTGTTACGCCTTACCATCTGGCACTGAATGATGAGATACTGAGCACATATGATAGCTTATACAAAGTGGCACCACCTATACGCGAAGAGGCAGATAGAAAGGCTTTAGTAGCGGGTTTGAAGGATGGAACGATAGATTGTATTGCTACTCACCATAGACCACAGGAATGGGATGCCAAGGCAAAAGAATTTGATTATGCTGCCGATGGTATGAACGTGCAGGAGGTAGCATATCCTATAACATGGAAGGCGATTAGTAAGGAAGTAGGTATAAACAGATTGGTAGACGCTATGTCTGTTGCTGCCAGAAAAATATTTGGACTAAAGGGTTCATCTATAAAGGTGGGAAATCCTGCAGAAATTACTATTTTTACTATAAGTGGAAATATGCCTTTGACAAAAGAGGCTGTGCAATCGATGTCACAGAACAACCCATTTATAGCAAAAGACACTTTAGGAAAAGTAATAGGTATCGTATCGCACTCACAAGTACATCTAAATAAATAATCATGGAAAAGAGTGTTGCTGATAATAAAGGAGATTTCAAACGGTTTGATATTCCTATAAAATGGGGAATTATCATAGGGCTTATATCTTGTTATCTGACAACTGTACAGTTCATGTACCTTATGCAGCATATTTATATGTTCATTTTATCACTGTTAGTTTTTAGTCTTACTAATGTCATTCTATTTGGAGTAGTAGGAGCACAACAAAAAAAGGCAATGGGTGGTTATATAAGTATTAAAGATGCTTTTCAGGCTATATTTGTCGCAATACTTATTTTTTTAGCTATAGCAACTTTGTATGGCATACTATATGACAAAGTAATTGATCCAAGCTCAAAAGATAGAATGAAAGAAACAGTACTTAATTTTATGGAGCGTATGAATGCGCCACGTGAAGCAATAGACAAAAGGGCGGAAGAAATGGATAAAATAGCAAAAGAAAGTCAAGGAGTCGGTGCAATGATTTTTGGGTATATGAGATACGTTATCATTTATAGTATTTTTGGTTTTATTTGTGCTGCAATAGTAAAGAAAGAGAAGCCGGCTAACATGGCTTAAAAGGATAGTAACAATGCCTGATATATCGATTGTAGTACCACTTTTTAATGAAGAAGAATCACTGCCGGAATTGGTAGAGTGGATAGAACGTGTATGCACCGAAAATGGCTACACACATGAAGTAATACTGGTGGATGATGGCAGTAATGATAATAGCTGGAATGTAGTATTGCAATTATCTGAACAATACAGAGCAGTAAAAGGTATCAAGTTTCAACGTAACTATGGTAAAAGTGCAGCATTGAATGAAGGTTTCAAAGCAGCATGTGGCAATGTGGTGATCACTATGGATGCCGATCTGCAGGATAGCCCTGATGAGATACCTGAACTATACAAAATGGTGATGGTAGATGGTTTTGATCTGGTGAGCGGCTGGAAAAAAGTGCGTTATGATAATGCAGTTACAAAGAACCTCCCTTCTAAATTATACAATTGGGTAAACAGGCGTGTATCGGGTATCAAGCTACACGATATGAATTGTGGGTTGAAAGCCTATAAACGGAAAGTGATCAAGAGTATAGAAGTTTATGGAGAAATGCATCGATTTATACCTGTACTGGCAAAATCTGCCGGTTTCAGAAATATAGGAGAAAAGGTAGTACAACACCGTCCAAGAAAGTATGGTGTGTCTAAATTTGGTTGGGAGAGATTTATCAATGGTTTTTTGGATCTGTTATCCTTACAGTTCGTAAGCCGTTTTGGTAAAAAACCTATGCACTTTTTTGGCATGTTAGGTACATTCACATTTTTACTAGGCTTTTTTATTACTGCTTACCTTGTCATATCTAAACTAATGTATATGGAAACATATGCACTTTCTAATAGGCCTGGTTTCTATATTGCATTAACTACAATGGTAATAGGTACACAATTTTTTCTTACCGGTTTTGTGGCCGAGTTGGTAGCCCGTAGTGCCAGCGACAGAAACCATTATTTAATAGAGGAAAAGCTAGGTTGGGAAAAATAATTATTGCTTAATAAAAAACAATAATAAGTATTGTTGGTATTGATTACCACCAAATAAGACAGTAGCTTTTTACACATGCTTTGTCCTGATATTTTATTAACATTTCTTTATTGCAAATTCTTTTAACCTTTCTCGTATTTTTCAGTCAACTTTGCTCAGTTATTAGAAAATTTATGCGTCTTTTTAGAGGGTTTAGCATCACTGTGATGTGTAGTATAGTGTCGTTTTTATCATTTGCCCAGTCAGGGGTCAATTCCTCAGCAACGGCAGGTCAGCTGACAGGCCAATTAGTAGATGGCCAAAACAAGCCGGTATCATATGCCACCGTTACCTTATTTCGTAAGGATTCATCTGTTGTGAATGGAGATCTGACAAAAGATGATGGTAGTTTTAATATAGTAAATACCGGTATTGGTGTATTCAGATTACGTATTACAGCCATTGGTTTTAGCGATCGTAATATCAATGATATACAGATAACAGCTGCTGCTCCTGAGAAAAATATGGGACCAATAAAACTGTCAGCTTCTTCTCAAACATTGAAAGAAGTACAAGTGACCGGTGAGCGTGCCATGATGGAGATGAGTGTAGATAAGAAAACATTCAATGTAGAGAAGAATATTACTAGCGCAGGAGGTAGTGCAGGAGATGTATTGCAAAATGTACCTTCTGTATCCGTGGATGTAGATGGAAATGTAAGCTTAAGAGGTAAGGATAATGTAACTATACTGATAGATGGAAAACCAGCTACTATGTTTGGAGGTGATGTGGCATCTGCATTGCAAAGCTTGCCCGCATCCAGTATAGAAAGTGTAGAAGTGATCACTAACCCATCTGCTAAGTATGATGCACAAGGTGTAACCGGTATCATTAATATCATTACTAAGCGAGATAAGAAATTCGGGTTCAATGGTACTGTGACATTAGGTGCAGGTACCAGAGATAAGTATAATGGTAACTTAGGTCTGAATGCGAGAAACAATAAATGGAATTTTTTCCTGAATAGTAGTTTCAGATTCAATGCCAATGCTAGTCTTACCACAACCAACCGTACCAGCAATATATATGACAGTTTGCATCAGGCCTTTGATAAATCAATTGTATCTGAAGATTATCTACGTCATTTCAATGGTTCTTTTAATACAATAGGAGCAGAATATACTATCAACAAGAACAATACGATCACATTCACGCAAAATGTGAATATAATGGAATTTGAAAACAGTGGATATGCCAATTATACTACTTATGCTAATGCATGGGATGCAGTGCAAATGAGGTATGCCGATGGTCATGGTGGACCACTGTCTCTTTCCTCATCTTTAGACTATAAGCATAAATTCAAGAAGCCCAAACAAGAGATCACTGCGAATGTTACGGGTGCAAAAATGTGGATAACGAGAGCACAAGAGTATAATTCTCGGAATACAGTAAGAACAGCATCGGGACAGGATTCGGTAATATTTCAGTCTGTACAGATCGCACCTTCATCAGGGTCTAATGCCAGTTTGAATGCCCAAGTGGATTTCACTACACCATTCCTAACTAAAAATGGTAAACTGGATGCCGGAGCTAAGACTCAATTAGTATGGTTTGAAAGTAGTAACAACCCTTCATTTGTTAGCCCAACAGAAGTAAAAACATTTGATACAGTACTTTATAGTGCTTATAAGTATAATCAACAGACACATGCTGCATATGCCAGCTTTAGCGATCAAGAAGGGAAGTTTAGTTATTCATTAGGCTTGCGTATGGAGGATGCGGAGTATTCAGGTACTAATAACAATCTACATACCGGATCAGAAGACAAGTTTTCTACTTCATTCTTGAATTTTTTCCCTTCAGTATTTTTATCTTATCAATTACCTAAACAACAGAGTATATATCTGAGTTATACCCGTCGTACGAACCGTCCGGGTTTCAGACAAATGTTGCCATATAAAGATGTGTCTAATCCTCAGGATACTACATCAGGTAATCCTGATCTGATACCTGAATTTATCCATAGTACTGAATTGAGTTACAACAAAACATCTGATAAAGGAGATAATATCATATTGAGTACCTATTATCAATATACAGAGAATATTATTCAAAGCTATCGCCAATCTTATAGCCAGGGAACTACGTATACCAGACCTGAAAATCTAAAATATGGTATCACTTATGGATTGGAACTAATAGGTCATGTACAGATCATACCAGCATGGGATGCGACACTGAACCTTAACTATTTCCAAAATGAGATAAACGGTGATAATATCAAATCGGACAGTCTGACACATAGTTTGAACAATAAAGGGAATAGCTGGTTTGGTAAAATGAATACCAGTATTAAACTACCAAAAGGATTTTCTTTACAGATAAACGGAAATTATGAAGCACCTAAGGTAGTGGCCCAAGGCAATCTGAAAGAATCTTATTGGATGGATGTTGCAGTACGTAAAAACTTATGGAAAAATAAAGCGACTCTTGTATTCAATGTTAGTGACGTTTTCAATACGCATAAGTATACACAAGATTATAATCTTAGTTATTATACACAAACCATATACCGTAATCGTGAAACAAGAATAGGTAATGTAACCTTTACTTATCGTTTTGGTAAAACAGATAATAACAAGCCTGACATGGGTAAATCTTCTTCCGGTTTTGGTGGTAGTAAGCGTGGCCAGGACAAAGGAAAAGATAAAGGCAACCAGTCTCAGCAAGCTAAGGATAGAGATGGAAACCTGAAGAGCGATGAAGGTGGTGATAACCAAGGTGGTGGTCCACAAGGTGGCCCTGGTGGTGGTACTCCTCAACCTCAACAAGGTGGATCTCATTAATAATTTAACAGTTCCGATATAGTCTTTGGTGCTATATTTGAAATAGTTAAAGTATAAATCATGTAGTATGAATAATTTTCTTAGGTCATTATCCCTTTCTATAATATTGATTGTTTCTTCTGCATGCAGTTTGTATGCGCAGAATATAAAGGATATGTTCAATTCTGCTGTAAATGATACTAAGAAATTGACCAATAATAAGAATATTTCCGGCGGCTCTATTAGTAACCTTAGTCAGGCTGATATTACGGCCGGATTAAAACAAGCACTACAAGAAGGTAGTAAGAATGCAACTAAACGATTGGGAGCTACTGATGGCTATTTTGGAAACACGTTGATCAAAATATTAATGCCAGCTGAAGCCAGAAAAGTGGAAAATACATTGAGAGAAGTGGGATTGGGTGCGCAAGTAGATAAAGCCATTTTGTCTATGAACCGTGCAGCAGAAGATGCAGCACCTAAAGCATTATCTATTTTTGTAGATGCCATTACCAGCATGAGCATAGAAGATGGAGTAAATATACTGCGTGGTGGCAATGGAGCCGCAACAGAATATTTAAAGAAAAAGACCACGGCATCTCTTACTGCCGCTTTCAGACCTGTTATTGAAAAATCTCTGGATAAAGTGAACGCTACAGCATATTGGAAAGAGGTATTTACTTTATATAATGAATTGCCTACTACCATGCATAAGGTGAATCCTGACCTACCTGCATATGTTACAGAGCGTGCATTGAGTGGCTTGTTCATCAATATTGCAGATGAAGAAAACAAGATTCGTCAGGATCCTGCTGCAAGAGTCACCAGTATTTTACAGAAGGTTTTTGGCGCTAAATGATCCCCATGGCGCAGTTATATAATATTTTATTAACTTTATAAGTATTATATTGTGATTAACAGACCTACACAGTTACTATTTTTTTAAATGGAAGAGATCATGACTAACGAAATGAACGGGAGCTCACCCCTGCAATCATGGTGGGACAATCTTTCTTTTACAGGTAAGAATCTGTATCACCTAAGAGAAAACGGTGAACTTGTATTGCAAGCCATCAACAATAACAAAGAGCGAGTAATAGCCAATCTGAGTATAGAGAATGCAGAGGCTATACTGAAAGCTATGACGGATAAATTTCCGGAAGTAGAGGTACGCTTTAAGGAGCTTCAGGCTGAATGGAATACAACTGAAGATAAACTGAAGATGGTGGGGAAGGTAGAACGTGTGAGAGAATATTTGAATCATACTAATCTTGTAGGTGATTTTGAGGTCCTTTTTCAGCAAATATCTGAATGGGAAAAAGACCTGAAAAAACATGAAGATGAGAATTATCAAGCAAAACTCCTTTTGATACAAAAAGCAGAGGCAGCAGCTGATAATGATAAATGGAAGGAGACCACACAGCTGTTCCGCGATTTGACGGAACAGTGGAAACATATAGGCCATGTTGACAAGCATCGTAACGATGAGCTATGGAACCGCATGGAAGCCGCACGAAGCAAATTTTACGAGCGTAAACGCCAGCATCAGGATGATCAGGGAAGGGAAATGCTTCAGAATCTGGATCTGAAAATGGAGCTGGTAGAGAAAGCCGAACAACTGGCCTTATCGGAATCATGGAAAGATACTACAGAAATATTTAAGCAACTGATGGACCTATGGAAAACCATCGGGCGCACTATGCCTGAAAAGAACGAGGAATTATGGAATCGTTTCATAATAGCAAAAAATACTTTTTACGATAGAAAGAAGGTACACTTCGAATCTATACAGAATGAACAAGAAGCCAATCTGATCAAAAAAGAGGCAATCATAGAAAAAGCTGAAACATTAAAAGAAAGTACTAATTGGAACGATACCACCCAGGTTTATGCAGAATTGATGGAAGAATGGAAGGCTACCGGTCGCGTACCACATGAAAAGGCAGACGAACTTTGGGGTAGGTTTACATCAATAAAGGAATACTTTTTCCAAAGAAAGAGAGACCATTTTGAAACATTGCGCGTGGTGCATGATGATAATTATGCCCAAAAAATGTCTTTGTTGAAACGTGCAGAGGTACTCAAACATTCTACACAGTGGAGAGAAGCTACGGAAGAGATGAATGAGTTGATGACAGAATGGAAAAGGATAGGTGCAGTGCCTAAAGAACACAGTAACCGTATCTGGGAAGAGTTTTGTGCAGCTCGTAAGCATTTCTTCGACAGAAAAGATGCAGACCGCGAACGCCGAAAACAACATACTGAAAGACAAAAAGAAGTAAGGGCACAACAAACACGCAACTTTCATCATAAACTGATAGAAGAAGTAACAGAGGAACAAGAAAAATTGGAAGATTTTAAAAATGCATTGGAAAATGTGACTAGTGGCCCTAAGGAACAAGAGTTGCGTCAGCATCTACAAAAACTAATTGAGCAAACAGAAGAAAGATTGCTACATAAAAAGCAGAAACTGGAAGAAGTGCAGAAACAACAAAACGAATTGGAAAGCAAAGATCCGCCAACGGCTACGGAACAATAATGAAATAGAAAAAGCCTGTACAACTTGTACAGGCTTTCTTCTTATATCACTATGGGTTAGTAAGTATCTTATTTTTTAGTGGCTGCTATTACATCACTTATCCTCACAGTTTGTTCAAAAGATTTGACAAGTTTCTTATGCTTGTCATATACTACTACGAAAGGTACGAATTTTGTTTTATAAAAATCCATAAAAAAGAATGTTTGATCTTTTCCTACAGTAACGTTCTTGTATTTTCCTAGATCCATTTTATCATAAAATGCCTTTAGAGATGTAAGCCCCATAAAGGTGGTGAGGTAAATATTTACATTGCTCAGCGAGTCCATTTTCTTTACCATATCATCAATGAAATGTTGGCAATGGTCGCATTCAGGGCTGAACATTACCAGAATAGTAGACTTCCCTTCTTTTATATTGAAAGTGTTGAATGTTTTCACACTATCCATCATCAGTATATTGAATGCCGGTAATGTAGGGTGCTTTTTATAGGGTGGTATGGTATCGGTGGCAGATGACTGAGCAAATGCATCCATTGAGGCAAATAAAGTACAAATAAGAGCCAGTAATATTGTTTTTTTCATGTATTACAGATATTGGGTGTTACCTATCGTTCTTATTTTTTATGTAACGTATACAAATGTACATATAGTCTTTGTTTTTCTCATCATAATCCTTCTTAACTTCATGCCACTATATATACTATCATGACCATCAACGAAGAAGCATTCCTTATCAGATATAATAAGTTAAATGAACAGCAACGCCTGGCCGTAGATACGATCTATGGGCCTGTGATGGTAATAGCCGGTCCGGGCACAGGCAAAACAGAAGTATTATCCATGCGTATTGCCAATCTGTTGCGAAGTGAGGCACAGGTGCAACCACATGAAATATTATGTCTTACCTATACCGATGAGGCTACTAACTCAATGCGCCGTAGATTGATAACGGTGATAGGCAATGCAGCTCATAGGGTCAATATCTGTACATTCCATGCTTTTTGTAATAACGTTATACAGATCAATCCGGAATATTTCAGTCAGCGTAGTTTGCAACCCATCACAGATCTGGAACGTACTGAACTGTTGTACGATATTTTAGAGAAATTGCCACAAGGACATGCATTGCGTAAACTGAGTGGGAATATATATTTCGATGCAGGCAAACTTAATCGCTTATTCGATATGATGAAGCGGGAGAACCTGAGACCAATAGATATCAAGCAAGCTATTGCCAGATATCTGGAGGATTTGCCAACCAGAGAAGAATATATATATAAGAAATCGGGAAAGGGCTATCAGAAGGGAGATATTAAACAGACACAGATAGATGAGGAAATAAGGAGAATGACCATTACCGATGCAGCAGCTGCACTCTTTGATACCTATGAGCAAAGGATGAAAGAAATAGGGCGATATGATTTCAACGACATGATCATTTGGGTATTGGATGCTTTCAAACAAAATCCGGCTCTTTTACAAAGTTATCAGGAGCGTTATCAATTCACATTGGTAGATGAATTTCAGGATACCAATGGTGCACAGAGCGAATTGTTGAATATTATCACCCAATATTGGGATGATCCCAATGTTTTCGTGGTAGGCGATGATGACCAGTCTATCTATGAATTTCAAGGTGCCCGAATCCGCAATATCATTGATTTCTACCAGCGAAATAGAGACACTATCAATGTAATCATACTACCTCAAAATTATCGTTCGTCACAAGCCATTATCGATATGGCCACTGCTACAATAAAGAACAATACACAACGGTTGATATATCAGTTGCAGGAATTGCAATTGAATAAGAATATAGTTGCATCAGCAGAACGTTTTAAAAATGGTAATGATACAGTTATTCCGGAAGTTAAGGTCTATAGCAATATACTGCATGAGGAAGCAGATATTGTAATGCAAATGGAGCAATTGCAAAGGCAGGGAGTGCAGCTGAATGAAATAGCTGTGATATATGCCCAACATAAGCAGGCCGAAAACATTATGGCATTGATGGAGCGTAAGGGTATGCCTTATAGTGTTAAGCGCCCTGTAAATATCTTAGATATACCCATCATCCAACAGATTGTAAATATTCTCCGGTATCTGGATGAAGAACGCAGACAATCTTTCTCAGGCGAGACCATGCTTTTTGAAATGATGCATGCGCCCTATTTTGGTATTGCACCTACAGATATAGCTTTACTCTCCTTATACATTCAGGCTAACAGACAAAAAGATAAGAGTTTAGGACATTGGCGATTAGTATTAATGAATGCCCTGTTCATGGAATCTAACAATATTGCCTCTACTAGACAATTGCATAGTTTGGGAATACATTTAGAAGACTGGACCCAACAGCAAATGGTACTCCCTTTACCTCTTTTGGTAGAAAAGATCATCTATGAAAGTGGTATAGTAGGCTATTTATTAAAGTCAAAAGACCAGGTATGGAATATACAGGTATTACAAACCTTCTTTGCTTATGTAAAAGAGGTTTATGACCGTAACCCACGTATAAGGCCGGCTGATTTTCTGAGGATGCTGGAGCAAATGAAGGATGAGAATATATCATTACCAGCCCAGAAAGTAGTACAGAATGATAATGGAGTACATTTTTATACAGCACATGGGGCTAAGGGCAATGAGTTTGAATATGTATTTCTTATAGGTGCTACCAAGAATTTTTGGGAAAACAAACGTGGCAGCAATAATGAATATAAACTACCCGATACTATTACCAGTACAGAAGAGGACGTAGACAAAAGCTATAAAACAGAAGTAGCCCGTCGTTTGTTTTATGTTGCATTAACCCGTGCCAAAAAACATTTACAGGTATCTTATGCTGCTAAAGACAATACCGGCAAACCTTTAGAAACCTCGGTATTTGTAGATGAGATCAGCACACTAGACGATCGTATCAGTTATGCTGTACCAACAGAAGACCTGATGGAACATATAAAATGGGCTATGGCACCTATACCTGATGTACGTATCGAATTGGCCAATCATCAAAATATTGAGAAAGTGCTACAGGCTTTGACCATGAGTTATACTACACTTTCTAAATATCTGCGTTGCCCACTCACATTTTATTACGAACAGATACTTAAAGTACCATTCCTGAAAAGTGATGCATTGGCCTTTGGGAGTGCAGTGCACTATGCATTGGAGCGTATGTTCAAATTAATGAAAGAACAGCATGGTGTTTTCCCGTCTAAGGAAGAAGTGATAAGTGCGTTTAAGTCATTTATGTTCATTGAATCTGAATCATTTACCCAGATACAATACGAAAGGAGGTTGGAACAGGGAAATTCCGTACTATCAGATTATTACGACTACTATATTGATAAATTCCCTACTCATGTAGAGATAGAATTGAAGATACCGCGCTACATGCTGGATGGAGTGCCAGTAACAGGTAAAATTGATAAGATAGAGTTGGATGGAGATAATTGTAAAGTAGTAGATTATAAGACCGGTGACCCTGATAAATCTGCTACAGCAATGACTGCGGGGCCTAATGAAAAGAACCCCAATGGGGGTGACTATTGGAGACAAATGGTATTTTATAAACTACTCATTGAAAATTATCAAGAGAAGAACTGGAAAGTACAGATGGGAATGTTTGATTATGTAGAGAAAGGCAGAGTGTCTAATCAGTACAAGCAGATCCATGTACCCATCTATCCTCAGGATGAAACTACCGTATTACAGCAACTGAAGGAAGTATATGGCCGTATCATGAATCATGAATTTGATGCAGGCTGTGGTAAACCTGAATGTACCTGGTGCAATTTTGCACGTAATTACGAATTGATACGGCCAGCAGAAAATGAGTTTGTAGAAATCGATGATTTATAATAATAAAGCCTCGCATTGCGAGGCTTTATTATTATGGAAGAATATTGT
>JBAWXE010000053.1:0-17520 GCA_037144255.1 Bacteroidota bacterium
CTGCAAGTGCATAAATGCATAGTTATCTCTAAACATACCGGGGCGGCGATTAGTTGCTATTAATGCAGCCTCTATAGCCAGTGTACCAGAACCACACATAGGGTTCACAAAAGGTGATACCCTATCCCATTTAGTAGCCAGTATAGTAGCAGATGCCAAGGCTTCCAGCATAGGTGCGCGTCCGGGTATCTTTCTATAACCATGTCTGGCCAAAGAATCGCCTGATGTATCTATGAATATCTCTGCATCATCATTCTTCCAGTAAAGGTGTATCACTGCTCCTATATGCTCCGAGCCTGTAGATGGTCGTTGCCCAGTTTTATCTCTTAGTCTGTCTACTATTGCATCCTTCACACGCAGATTAGCAAACATGCTATTATTAATCGTTGGGTTCATCACATTACTGGTCACTGAGAAATATCCTTTATCAGGTAGTATAGTCTCCCATGGGAAAGTAAACAAATGGCTATAGATAGTATCAGCGTCAGGTGCCATAAATTGTTTCAGGCTATACAATACCTGACTGGCAGTACGCAAATTTAGGTTCAGTTTGATACAATCATTGATAGTGCCATTCAGGCGCAAACCTGTTATAAAGGTCTCCTCGATAGTAAAACCCAGATCCTTCACTTCTTGTTCCAAATAAGGACACAAACGCTTATTACAGGTAATAGTTATAGGCGCAATAGTAGTATATAATGACATATGAAATGTAAAGTTAAACCCTTCCTGAGCTATTTTCAACTTGTAATAAAAGAAAGGCATTACTTCTGTAGTACCTTTCTCAGTATTAGTTGCATCAGAACATTAGTGGTACAGCCAGTTTCAATCCTATATTGCGCCCCATATTATAGATACCACTATGACCCCTTGGGTCATTAGGATATTGTTCAAAATATTTCAACCTGCTCAGATGGTTTTGGTAGGCCACATCAAACAGGTTATTACCAAAGATAGAGATATTGCATATTGTTTTGCCCATTCTATCCGTAACATCTGCCCCTGCTGATACATTACAAAGTGCATATGCAGGAGTCATTGTCTCTGTTCCATATGCTAGATACACATGATCTTGCTCAGCAAAATACTCTAGTTGGAATCTCACAAATGTATTACGCAGATAAGAACTTGTCTTTTTGAAATTCGCTCTCAACTCAGATGATATATGCATGGGAGGTATAAAAGGCAGATACTTGGCACTATCATTATTCACGCCTTTGTTCACCCCTGTTACAAAGGATATTGCATTCTCAAAATGCAGCCAGTCCAGCGGATGTGGATGTATATCTATGCTGAATTCCGCACCATACAGTTGTGCATGTCCTGCCTGATATCGAAAAGTGGGGAAGCCTACTACTATTACCGAATCCTGTCCTTGCTTGTTCTGCAATTTCTGGTTGAATATATAATTAGTGATATCGTTATTAAAAACAGATACACTGGCCGATACATGCGGAGATATAAAGTCAAATCCAATATCTTCCTGTAAACTGAATTCAGGTTTCAGGTCTGTACTACCCAGCTGATAGCTGGCTGTACCGGGGTGTATACCATTAGACGATATCTCTGATATATTTGGCGCTCTGAAACCTCTTGCCAGATTAGCTTTTGCAGAAAATGACTTAGAGAAGTTATAAGTCATTCCTACACTACCTGTAACACCTGAGAATGTATGACTGTATGCATAAAAAGGTCTTGCAGCACCTACTGTATCTGTGCCTGACACTACCCCATCAAAACCTGTACTAGCATTGGTCTTTGTATACAATGCATCATTGCTAAATGATCTTGAATCATATCGTACTCCCCCACTAATGTCCAGTTTATGTATACTCTTTCTGGCCATCAGGAAAGGACCAATGTCAAACTGCTTATAAGATGGTATCAAAAATTCAGTACCCGCACTTACATCATTGGTCTGATACATACCGTTGATACCAGTGGTAATGTACCATCCTTTAATATCTGCAAAGTAATATTTCACATCATAGATGGCAGTATTCAGTTGCAAGTACAGCCCTGCTATGTCTCCCGCTTCAGGGTGACTGAACTCTCTTCTTACACTCCTTTCATAACCAATGTTCACAGCTAACCTGCTATTACCAATATTAAAACAATTGGTAGAAAAAACACGCACATGCTGTATATGCTGGTGCAGTGTAGGTATGCTATAAGTATTGAGTTCATTATCTGGTACTATGGCACGTACACTATCTGCTTCTGTTATTTGTTTGGTGAATTTACGTGAAGCAGAATCCCTGCTACCATCAGGTATGGCCTGTTGATCATCGAATGTACTAAAGTCCAGATGCGAATAGCCCCATGTCATATTCAGCCCTATAGAGGCATTACCATCTGTCTCACTATAGTTAGTACCATAAACTCTACCATCTACTGAATTTTGATAATTCTTGGCTTGTTTATGCGATACTCTTGCCAGCATGTAAAAACCATTCTTATTGGTAGAGAACATGGCAGAGCCTCCTATCGAGTTATTGTTACTTTGATATTCGGTAGAAAGATCGGCAATGGTCTTACCTACTGGTGCAGGTTGTGTGGGTATCAGGTTCACCACTCCTGCCATTGCATCCGATCCATATATCAAACTGGCAGGGCCTTTTATTACTTCTATTCTTTCCACGCTGTTCTCATCTACTTCTATCCCATGTTCATCACCCCATTGTTGCCCTTCTTGTCGCATACCATCGTATACTGTCAATACTCTGTTATAGCCCAGTCCTCTTATGAATGGTTTAGCTACATTAGGACCTGTGGTCACGGCTGTTATACCCGGTATATTGGTAATGGCGTCTATAATATTGGTACTCAGATTCTCTTTCAGATACTGAGCATTGATAGCTACCAATGGCACAGGACTTCGTCTTATCTCTGTGGCCATAGATTGCCCGGTTACTACTACTTCACTTTTCTCTATTGCACTTTCGGTCAATGTAAAATTCTTGATGGTCTCTTTATCAATAGTAACACTGCTTACTACTGATGAATAACTGATCATCTTCACTTGCACCAAATATTTACCTGCTGGTAAATTCTCTATCAAGTAAGATCCTGCACTATCTGTTACAGTACCTACTTTCAGATCGGGTATACTGATCACTACTCCTTGTAATATTGCTCCACTGTTGTCTTTCACTACGCCTTTCAATGTATTACCCGCTGGCATACATAGTGCATGATGGTAAGTCAAGCTCAGTAATAGCATCATTACATAGGTCACCCACCTTGCGTGATGTTTACTATTTATTTTATGCATAATGTATATAAAGTAATTGAATAGTAGAGCAAACAATGTTTGACAATATCCTGCTCATTTACAAACCCTCATTGATACCATTATACAATTGGGGGTCCACGTAATGCTGCTACTTTATACGAAAGGAATGAATAATGATCCTGCCCTGCAGGTATATACTTCGTGTGGTAACTAATGTATTCAAATGCTAAGTACTCTTTCTCTGCACTCAGGAATGGAGTGAATACAATACTTAAGAACATACAATGGGTATGTACATTACTGATCTCGCATTCACCTGCTTTATGCGAATGTTCTATGGTGTCATGGTGATGAGCAAACAGGTCATGCAAAAACTCTCTGGGTGTAGTACCATATAGGAATACTACACACATCAGGCAACTCACATATTTGATTATCTGTTGTTTCAATACATTGATCTTAGCCCAAAATTAGTCAAAAAACATATGTCTGACTAATGACCTAAAGAAGGAATATTTCAAAAAAGGGGATTATACAGATCAGTAGATAGTCAACCTCTCATTAGCGGAATGGCCGCCAATATTGGTTCTCACTATATACAGACCCGGGGTAGCTATAGTGTATTGTATAGTATGTACACCTGCTATTTCTTTACTATTAGCCTTTATTTCCCCTACTTTTTGCCCTATGATATTATATATATCAATAGAGGTATATGCCTCTTGTGCCAATTGATAGCTGATACTAAAACTGCCTTTTGCAGGGTTAGGGAATATCTGAGTACTACCAATATTATTCTCTACTTGCGCAACAGATGTAGCACCACAACCCAACTGAGGAGTTAAAGTACCACCCAAATTCACATAGTCTGAAAAGATGGCCTGATAGTAGATATTGGCTAGTGTATCATTATGTATGATGAGAGTATTCTCATCATTGTTCGTATTGGCAGATGTAGTCCAGTTATGCGAGCCTGTTAGCACTTGCGGATCCGAACATGTATCTGACGGATCTACTACCATCATTTTATTGTGATAGATATACGCCAGATTGAATTCTTTCATATCAGACCCTAGTCCTGAAGTAAGTGTGGCATAAGTGCTTGATGACGCAGTAGCACTATAAGAATCTACTATACCACGCACATATACCCCTGCATTTTTCTTGGCTATTAGTGCATTGGCACAATCACTACGTGTAAATGTATATACCCCAAAATACACATCTGTATTTGCAGAATTGATACTGTTCAATATCTTATCATTAGTACCATCTGAGGGACTGAAATATAGTTCTACTACACTGCCACCTATATTGAAGGTGTGCATACCCAAGTCTGTCTTATGTGCTCCAAATTTAGAATTGGTTAGATTAGGTACTATACCTGTATCGCCCCACATCATATTAAACTCTGCTGTATAAGCCGCTGCTAGTGAAGAATCCTGAATAAAGAGAATATTGTTATAGTCCTTGTTCATTTGTTCACTACTCCAGTCTTCAGACCCTGTAGATACATTAGCATCGGTAGGGTCGGTAGAATGTGCATCTATAATAATGAATTTGTTATGCATGATCGTATAAGAACCTCCTGTTGGACTAGGCAATTTGGGTATTGCAGCATTCAATGCTGTAAGTCCGCCATTGGAGGCTGATCCGTCATATATCCAACGCACTCTAACACCACGAGTATATGCAGCATTCACTGCATTGGCAATATTGGCATAGCCCAGACCACTATAAGTATCTTGGTTATAGTCGTATTGTGCTATATCCAATGTATACTTAGCCTTATTAATATACGCTACTATAGTATCACCCATTCCACCATTAGCAAGATATATAGCATTCACTCCGGTAGATACTGCATTATTCACGGGATGGTTAAAGTAGGCTTTGATCTTTGCTTGTGCGAGCAACGATGTATGTGTAGATAATAATAAAAGCACTACTATAATTGTAAAAATACCTTTCTTCATATAGGAACGATCTGATAAAACTAAACGGCAAAGGTATAGACAATATATTAAGGGAATGTTATTTCAGCTCATTATTCTCTTACTTCAATTCACTTTCATTATATCATCCACTATTATGATGTAGCAATTATTGGGGTTTTGAAAATGCCAATTGAGTTTCACACTTATGGGGAATGTGGCAGTGCTAAGGTCTATTCCACTATTGGCCGGCAAGGTGTCAAAAGTAGTTCGATAAGTTACACCATCTATCACTATCCAATACAAACCACTACATGCTGTCATAAACGGGCTTGGTCCTTTTATAGTTGCAGTGTATGCATAATTGGTACTGATCTTATTATTAACTGCATTCTCATTTTTGCGGCAGGAAGATGTTACAATTACAATGGCAGCTAACATCAATAGTAAGTGTTTCATACGTCATGAGATTTATTAGTACAAATATAATTAATATTTCAGCGCAAAGAAGGTCATGCCATTGCCATATCTCTTACATCTCAAAAAATAGGTTTATTTTAGGCTCATGGAAAAGCCTGTTATTAAAATAGAAGGTATAGAAAAGTACATTTTTGTACTGCTTTTCCTCATTTCGGCTGCTCCGGTTTGGGTACTCCCTTATTTCTTAACAGCCGATGGCCCCTGTCATTTATATAATGCCGTTATTCTCAATAAATGGCTACATGGGCAAGGTGCTTATTTCCATCAGTTCTTCAATCTCAATACTGTTCTTTTTCCTAATTGGTTCTCACATGCTTTTTTAGTACTCTTATTACAGTTCTTTTCACACGACATTACTGCCAAACTCATTATCAGCACTTGTCTGTTTTGCTTTGCTTTCGGTTTTAGGTATTATATATCTGCTTTTACTGCCAGGCAGTCTTATTTGTCTTTATGGGTATTCCCATTCCTATGGCAAATGGTCATGCTCATGGGTTTTTACAACTACATGTTCAGTATTGCTATCTATTTTTGGATCATTGGATACTGGTTCCGACATCGTAATAACATGTCATGGCTTCGTATTTTGGTCATGATGTTCCTTTGCACTCTCGATTATTTCATGCATGTATTTGGTGTGCTACTTACATTAATGACTATCACTCTTATCAGTATCAGCGATGTTTTCAACCCTAAAAATGCATGGCAATTTTGTAAAATATTCATCCCTGTTATTCCGGCTCTTGCACTTACGGCACATTATATACTCCCGGCAAGCGATTTCGTAAAAGTGCCATTCAAAACACTCTGGGGCAATCTTCGCAGCATCTTCACTATACAGAACATGACTGAGCACGAGGCTAGATATGCCAAGATACTAGCACTTATTATTGGTGCATCTACAGCCTTGGCACTGATGCTGGTACTTATAAAACATAGCAAACAAAAAGAATGGAGAGTTCCATTGCTCCTCCTCATATTCACACTTGGTTTCTATTTTAGGGGCAATGGGCAAGCTCTTGGTGGTGGCTATATATTAGAGCGCTTGGAGTCTTTGAATTATCTCTTTGCCATCATTTTTATTGCGTCAGTACCCCTACCTCGCTACTTCTTTTATGCCTCTACAATTGCAGCTACAGTATTGTCTTGCCTTTTTGTGTATAATCGCATGCATTCTTTCAAGGAAGCTAGCAATATGGTGACCGATGTCAGAACCATAGCTCCTTTTATCAATGATCATTCTGTTATACTCCCATTAAAATATACCGATTTCCCTACAGATACCAAGGGGCATCCAATTGCACCTAAGATCTACTACTTTGCACATATCATGGAAACCATCGAGCTAAAAAAGGATGTTGTGTATCTGGAAGATTATGAAGGCTTCACTCATTATTTCCCTCTCGATTGGAAAGATAGTATCAGCCCGTACCTTCACCTCTGCAATGGCTATGGCTTTGAGTCTGCTCCACCTACTGCCGATCTGGTAAAATATAATAACACAGTTGTGCCTGTAAAATACGTAATTGTATATGGAGATAAAGTTCCTACTACAGATACTTCTCTTGCAGGTTCACTATCTAAAATGATAGATGATAATTATTATCTAAGCTATACCACCCCTGTATATCATTTCAGACTATATACATTAAAACCTAATCACAGCTATTCCATTTCTGAGCAATTAACATCTAATATTACTATATATAAAATATAGATGTACGTACTCGTATTTAATTCTATCGAATTTAAATGATTTTAATTATGTCAATCAGTGACTAGAGTCATAATTAGCAAGCAAACACCAAAATACATTTGCATCTTAAACAAACTTTGTGAAGAAGGTACTGATAGTATTCGATGGAGAACACTTCTCAAAAGGTGCCGTTGATTTTGCCTACAAGATGAATGAGACCTCACCTATATTATTGGTAGGTATATTTTTGCCCTCTGTAGATTATACAGATGTAATGTTATACTACATAGGCGGGATGGCTGGACCTTTATACATCCCTAGTCTCGATTCTGATGCCAATTCTATTGAAGACAATATTGAAAAGTTCAAAGCAATATGTATTAAATATCATATCGAATTCAGAGTACACGACCTAGTAAATGGACCTATTATAGAAGCCATAAAAAAAGAAACCAGATACTCAGATGTCTTCGTTCTTGGCAATGAATTATATTATAGCAATTTAGGACTCTCATCAAAAGAAACATATTTAAGAGATACTTTACATAATGCAGAATGCCCAATACTATTGATACCTGAAAATTCAGTCTTCCCACAAAGTGTGATATTGGCATATGATGGTACACAAACATCAGTATATGCCATAAAACAATACGCTTATCTATTTCCGGAGCTAACAAACTTAAGTACACTTATTGTATACGCATCCGATAAGAAAGATGATATGCCTGACCTATCTTATATTGAAGAATTCGCAGCCAGACATTTTAAAGATCTTTCATTCATGAAGCTTGATGCAGACCCCAAAAAATATTTCAATACTTGGATCATGGATAAGGGCAATGCACTACTAGTATGCGGCTCTTACGGACGTACTTCATTCTCAGAGATGTTCAAAAAGAATTTCGTTGCAGATATAATAAAGGAACATAAGCTACCCATACTTATTGCACACATGTAATTACAATGTGAAACCATACCACCAGAGTGCACATCTATAAACCATATAAAATATAATATGGATCATAGAATACAAGAACTGATTAATCACCTGAAGGATGAAATCTACATTTTGGACCAGAATGGAAACATCATTTCAGTAAATAGAACCTCTCATACATTATTTGATCTTCCCGGAGAGCATATTGTAGGAAGGAACTTCTGGGATTTGCCATTTTATATCAATGATATGGCAATGAACAAGTACTCTCTTAAAAATGTATTAGATAATATTGAGACAGATATATGTGTAGATATTACTATCCATAGTGATAATAATCGTTCAGGCGTTTATTCATTATTGATACAGCCATTTGAGATAGATGGTATCATGAATGTACAAATAACACTTACAGACAAAAGTGAGCAAAAACACGTATCTGATAGGTTAAAGACACTATTAGAATGCCTACCTGATTCTGTATTTCTAAAGGATGGAGATGGAAGATGGCAAAGCATTAATACTGCAGCAGAGAAATTATTTGCTTTAGAATATATTGACTGGGTGAATAAAACAGATACTCAACTATCCTTATTGAATCCTCGATTCAAAGACCTCCATTTACAATGTACACAGAGCGATGAGCAAGCTTGGCAAAACAAAGAACGAATTAGGGTGGAAGAAACAGCGCATGACCATGATGGCAAAACATATTATTTCGATGTATTAAAAGTACCGGTATTTAACGAAGATGGCAGCAGACGCTTTCTACTTATAATAGGAAAGGATATTACCGAGCAAAAAAAACTAGAACTAGAACAAAACATTAATAACCTTATCCAAATTGAACTCAATGCCATACTCAAAGTATCTTTAGATAACTTTAATCTTAAAGACACTCTTGATAAAATATTAAAAATTGTACTTGCATCCCCTTTTATCAACTCAAAACAACATGGAGGCATCTTATTGTTTCATAAGGATGAACAAAAGCTGGTAACTGAAAGCGCTTGTAACTTCCCTGTTGAACAACAAGTTATCTGTAAGCAAGTACACATTAACAGATGCAATGCCAAGGACATCAATAGTACCAAAAAGACCATCTATTTTGAGAATAAGGCTGTTACTAATGGGCTATACCAAGCACACTATAATGTACCCATCATTTATCAGGAGGATATATTAGGTGCTATGGTGGTTTATGTTGAGGAGAACCATGAGTATAGCCCTACTGAAGTACGATTTCTGGATGCTATTGCTGATGTGATAGCAGGAATGATATTTCGGAAAAGATCTGAAGCACAAGTTTTGGAATCCATCACCTACTTAGAGCATCTTAATAGGGTGAATAGTATTATCCAGAATAGAATGACCGGAGATATGGATAATCTGAACCAAGAGATATTAAAAGCAATGCTGGACATTTTCAAATGTGACCGAGCTTATTTTTTATTTCCTTGCGACCCTAACACTTCAAAATGGTCAGTACCAATGGAGATAACCACTAAAGAATATCCCGGTGCGTTTGAAACAAATAAAGAATTCCCTATCAATGATGAATTGAAATTCATTTTCAATACAGCACTCAGCAGTGAGAACCCAATTGTATATGATAAAAAAACACTTACACCAGAAGACTATGAATTGAGCAAAATATTCTCTATTCAAGGTGCTATGCAAATAGCCTTGCATCCTAAAACCGGTAAACCATGGCTAATAGGTATGTACCATTGTGCAGAAGCACATATATATACTGAACAAGAAATATTGCTATTCAAACAAATTTCCAACAAACTATCCCATACATTAGACTCCTTTTTACTAAATGTTGAACTGAAAAGAAGCGAGAATAAATATCGTATGTTATCTGAAACTACAAGAGACATGATAGTATCTTTTGAGTTGGATGGAAAGATTCGGTATATGAATACAGTTGCTATTGATTTTTTCGGATTAAGCACTGATAACTATACAGAAAAGAATATCCTACAATTCTTACCAATAAGTGAAAAAGAATATGCATTAAGACTAGTAGCAGAAAGAAATTCGGGATATGAATTTACAAGACTTGTGGAACTTATGATATTGAATTCGCAGGGAGAAGGAGTACCATTTGAGATCAATAGTTCTGTAATGGAATTTGAGGATGGACAGAAAGGAATCCTTTCTACATTTAGGAATATTGCAGAACGAAAAGCTGTAGAAATGAAGCTAATTCTACAAAATACAGAGCTACAAACCATCAATGCAGAACTGGATAATTTTGTATATAGTGCATCGCACGATCTGCGATCGCCCCTGACATCTGTTATGAGCCTAGTAGAACTTACTAAAAGTACTATTAGTGAAGGAGATGAGCTGTATGCGCAACTGGACATGATAGACTATAGTGTAAAGAAGTTAGATAATGTTATCAAATCGATCATAGAATATTCAAAAAACAAGAGATCTACCATACAGTTAGAGCAACTGAAGATGAAGGACATTTTTGATGAGATAGTGAATAGTATTGCATTCATGAAAGGCATGAATGAAGTATTGATATCATCAGAGATAGATAATGAAACCTGTTTCATATCTGACAAAATGACCCTCAAAACCATTATCAGTAATCTGGTAACAAATGCTATCAAATACCGGAGAGAAAATATAGATTCATATGTGAAGTTTATTTTCAAATTTGAGGGCAATGATGCCATAATGGCTATAGAAGACAATGGTGTGGGCATACCTACACACAAACACAAGAAAGTTTTTGAGATGTTCTACCGCAACTCTCATGTAGAAGAAGGAACAGGACTAGGGCTGTATATAGTGAAACAAAACGTGAGCAAGTTGAACGGCAATATACAACTGGAATCTACATCGGGTGTGGGTAGTACTTTTACCATAAGAATACCTAACCATTGTGTAGACTCAGCTTGCGATGAGCAGTTTGTTGAATAAAGCTCTCTATTTTTTCTTTATTGTCCTCTTCTTTGCTTTTTCGGCATCCTCGGCAACGCGGTACTTTACGATCTTCTTTACCAAGGCTACAGGTATGGGTTTATCAATTGGGAACTGTATAGCACCCTTAGAGGTTTGATATTTAGCGATCTCATCTTTAAAAACAATGATGGGCGATGCTGTAGGGTAAAAGCCAATATGCTGTTTGAAAGCAGCATAGTATACCAATACCCCGTTCTGCCTAAAAGCCGGCATATTGTAACTAATGACCTCTGTGGCATTAGGTGCAGTCTGAGAGATGGCCTTGCGTAGAGTATCCAATAGTAACTGAGTAGAGAGGGGCAAGGTAGCGTGGTATTCGTCAATTGATTTGAATTTAGTAGATTCCATATGGCCTATTAAAAAGTTTTAGAATTCATTTTCAGGTTTAAAGCCTGTGATCTTTCCGGTTTTCCATAATTTCTTTTCTGCGGTATAATCCTTTGCATTCTTAGTAGTAGTAACCTTTAGGTCTAAGGAAGACAGATCGGGGCGACCAGCATTTACCCATGCGGTATACCAATAAGATGCCGTAGTTGCAATGGCTGCTTTCATTTGTTGTTCTACCATCCCTTTCAACAATGCGTGGTATTGTGTAGCATAATCTGGTGAATAAACTGATTGATGAAACTTAGTTTTTTTGATATTACCCAGTGCATCTTTCAGATATACTTTATCAGCAGGATATGAAGTATGAAGTCTTTTTTCTATGCTCAGTAAGGAGTCTTTGAGAATAAAAGAATGAGCGACTATAGCCCAGGTAGCGTTGGTAATATTATCTATATAGTGTACAGGACCAGTATAGAGGTTGTAATTATTGCCAAACATCTCCGGCAATAGTGACTCCCAAAAAGCATGAATACCCACCTGATCTGTAAACTGCCCATTATGATTGACAGAAGTATGGAGAGGCATATGTGCATCGGCTATGTAATGCCCTAGATCCGCTGATAGGAATAATATCTCTGTACGGTCTTTTTCTTTGAACGCATTGCTAAGTTTCTCCATTACATCCTGTATATACCAAGGAAGAATACCATTCTTCTGTATAGAATCGTTGCTGAATTGTGCCAAGGCTTGCTTCATAGTTTGGGGCATAGAAGCGGCTGAAGAATAATTATATAATTCCAGATCTATAAAATGACGTGGAAATTCATCTTTGTCGTTCAGTACATATTTACGAGAATCAGGTATGACCGATTCTTCGGTAATAAAATCTGCATGATCGTAGAAAAAAGTGCCAACACTATCAGGCAGGGCGAGAATAGCTGCTCTATTGATATGCATATGCCCCCAACGTCCCCAGGCAAAAGCATGCTGCGAAGAACTGAATATCATTAGAAATGCAGACAATATGATAAGATTATTATTTTTCATTGCAGAATATTAAAATTTGTGGGAAGGCCACAGAGTATTGAAGATAAGAGGATTGTATTTATTTAAAAAAGCTGGATGAAGGAAATGTCACTTTTGGGTAGCAAATGTTACATTCTCTGTGATTTTTTTTATGGTTAGTGGGTAATTTGAGTGATTGATAATCAATGAGTTGTGGGTTTTCAAAAGTTACCCCGAAACGAGTTCGGGACTCCCCTAATTTGTTTAATATATTTTTGAGGGCCGCATTTGGGTTACAAGGAAGCGAATAATGCAACCTTAGAATAAGTATGAAATATGATATTTTCTTACCGGATATTACCGATTCATTGCCGAAAAATTACTGATTGATTTCCGGTTAATTACTGACATATTGCCGAATGAAAATGCAGACAAATTAAAATAAATTCACTATGTGTGAATACAAGTAAAGATACAAAATGGAGGTAGGTTCTAACAAATATTTGTTTCGATATTATAGATAGTGTCTATAGATATAAGAAGTGAATTTGATAACACAACATATAAAAAAGAGAATAAGATGAATTGATAAAAGACTAAGTAACTAGTTGGTTTATTATTTTGCAAATTGATCGTTTATTTTTTCTTTTTGAGGACCAATGCAGAGATAAGAGATAATACTAAGCCAACCGGTAAAATCTCCACATATGTAAGGAGTGTAAAGAAAAGAGGATTTTTGTACATATCCTTGTACATCTGCATTTCTTTCAATTTAGCATCTACATGGGCTTGATCAAGGCCAGATTTTTTCACTTCAGCAATCATTTGGACTGAGTATTTTTCCATAAAATCGGGGAAAACGTATTTGTATTCTAATGCCCATGTAGCTACATAAAAAGTAGATGCAATGAGTGAAATATAAAGGCCTATAAGAAATGCTTTTCCAAAAGTAATGCTACCAGCATGGTGTTTATCTCTAAAATTCTTAACGCCAACGAATATGAGTGAAAAACCCAGTATCATAGTAGCATAACCAAGAATGAGGCTGTGGCTTGATTCAGGGTTATTATTATACATTAAAATACTGAGGCCCATCAAACCGCTAATAATAAGACCTGATATAAGACCGTATGTTAGTACTATTTTTTTCATGAGTTATGCTTTTTTAGAGTTGGGTGACATACCTATTTAGTGTAAATATATTAAGTATTTTAAAAAAAATGAATGCTTTAAATTGAAAAAGCATTCTTGAAACAGATAATGTGAATCTAAAGTAGTAAAAACGATATCGATAACTCGTTTAAAATTAATGCCCTTTAGCATTCTTATGGTAATAATATAAGTGAATCAAATGGTAGTGTATATTAATGAGTAATGTAAAGATCTCCATAAAACAGAGCCGTATGAGAAAAATAATTTCATTTATGCACATATCGTTGGATGGTTTTGTAGCAGGACCAAATGGGGAAATGAACTGGATAAAAGTTGATGAATAAATTTTCGATCATGTAGGAAAGCGTATAAGCGAAAGCGATACTGCGTTATATGGCCGAGTAACTTATGAGATGATGGAAAATTACTGGCCTACCGCAGGAGATGCGCCTAATGCTAGTAAGCACGAAAAAGAACATTCAAAATGGTATAAAAATGTTCACAAAGTTGTAATATCCAGCACAATGAAAGGCATCGGTTTGACCAACACAACAATTATAGGCGATAATCTTAGGGACAGAATACATAATATAAAAAAGCAACCTGGTAATGACATTACGTTTTTTGGTAGCCCAACTGCAACTCATGCCCTTATAGAACAAGGCTTAATTGACGGCTACTGGCTATTTGTCAATCCGATTATTCTTGGACAAGGCATTCCATTGTTTGTAGACATCAAAGACAAAATAAAACTGCAACTATTGAATACTAGACGATTTACTAATGGAGTAACTGAACTAGATTATATTGTAGACAGACAATAAGAATGAAGTGATTGAATCTGAAAGGTAATAAATAACAAAAGACATTCAATGAGTGGCTTTAGTTTTAGCTGTGATCCCTATGGTACAAATCTCGAATCAATTTAGTAAAAATTCGAAAGAGTTAGCTGCTTAACGTACATGCCGAGCGCCTATTGTTGTCTCTGTCCATCTAATATAAGCGGCCAGTTGCCGCAACCGCTTTGAACGATTCCTGTAAAAGTAAATTTACCATTTACAAAACTGCCATTACCCGTAATTGGTGCTAGCGCCCACGTTACATTATCTGCAGCGGTAATGATGAAATTATATCCATCAGTGAGATTTACGCAAAAATTTTCGTTTGTGAAGGTAGAGCCCAACCAGGTGAAATGAAGAACTTTATAGGACGAATCTGAGGCAAATCCAATGCAAATATCTTTATCAACGGTTAAGCCAAAATTTTCTCCATTAATATTTGCTGAGCATGGCACCGCGTAATTTGTAACAATTACCATGTACTTGCCTACGATACTGTCTTTCGGGAAAGTACAATTCCCATTTTTTTGATAGTTTAGAGCGTCCGGATTATTGCAAATTACTGCCAGCAAAGTATCATGTTTTTTTGAACAGCCCAAAAGAAAAAACAAGTTCGACAGGAGAAAAAGCACGCAACCCAACAACGGATATACTTTCTTTGTTTTCTCGATAAAAAAATGAGGAAAATCTAAAGTTATACCTATATATATATCGCCGGCAATCTTTGTCAACAGAAGTTCCATGAAACTTGTTTTAGAAAATCCAAGTTATAATTATTACCCAGAAAGTTGAGAGAAATTGTGATATTTTTCGGGTGGTAACGGTGCTTTCGCTTTTACGCCATTAAATGTTCTGTAAGAGATTATTGTAGAGCCTTTGACCATCTCTGGCCGAAGCATCCGCTTCGTCCCAATTCCTGCAAGCGTCCCGCTTGTGAAATGACAAAAAAAAGCCCCGCTTTCGCAAGGCTTTTGTGATCCGGATTGGAACTGCTTTACTGTAGCGGGTTTCAGCGAATTTCAACCTAATTCTTACTGGTCTTACCTGAAGTTATATAGCTATCTGAAACTATGTGAAACAAAATGAAACGAAATACAAGCAAACTGCCACAAATCTGCCTCGCTGGTGGACGAAGAATGACATTCTATACCATCTGCTCTTCTGGGACTATTGTATTTTTCTTAACTCTAATTGGTCGGCCTATATAGATTATTGCATCAGATTGATTACCATTGCCTAAATCGCTAATATCTTTTTGTTTCTCCTGTTCATTCGCACCTGACTCATCTAATGGTTCAAAATAAATTTCATGGTAGAATAATTTCTTGTTTGGCTTAAAAACATGTAGTTTTTTACACTTTACACACTCATAAACTATATCGATATCTTCATTTTCATTTTTTTCTCCAACATCTAACATTGTCATACAACAGCTTGAAATGTAATCTTCAACTATGTAGATATTGTTTTTCTTGATTGTGTGCTTAATAATTCGACCCTGAGGAGTATAAATAAATACATCTCTCAAAGCCTTTACCTTTTGATCAATATGCCATTTCATATGAAGAATGCAAGTCTTTTTTATTTTTATAATTAGTGTAAACTATTTTAAACCGTAAGATCGGTGATAATCAAATTAATTGAGGTAATTCATTAATTCAAATTCAGATATGCGATTCTATGCTCAAAAAAATATCCAGCAGCCACTATATCTAAATCAGAATTGCCTTCTAATTCGCTAGCCAATTTTATTTCATAGGCTCTTGAAATCACATCTCTGTCTATTCTCATGATAGGTAATGGCAAACCAAGTTTCACATAATAATAACGCTGTAAATCACAAAGAATCTCCTTGCCATTTACAATGTATTTTATTCTGGTTCTCGCATTCTTTACTTCTACATCTACAATCTTATCAAAAACAAAAGGTGATTTTACGTCTTCTTTATATACTGTGTTTAAATTTCCAAATGGTCTTTCAAATATATCATGTTGATTGATTTGAAAGACTGGCTCTTCTTTTTGGTCCTTGAAATAATAAACAAGTACCTTAACTATGATAAAGAAAAGTAGTGGTAGCACTGAGAATATTGGTTTTAAATTTTATAAAGCACTGGTGAAAAGCAACTTAAAATATTTTAAATAAAAAGTAATGAGAAACCTGAAAGACCATTTACCAATAACATTACTAATGCTGTTTTGAGTAAACTATTGTACATCATTTAGCTATTATAGAGAAAATACAATTCAAAACGCTCTATTTCATCATACTCTTTTTGGGTCAATTCTCCACTAGGATGTATTGACATACAATAAGCATCTATTATTGGAAAGCCTTCATTCATTAATTTCTTTATTTTCTCTGCTTTGCAATCTAAAAGGTATTTGTTTTCTCTATGTAAAAATGAGTAACAAAATGTAATACCAATGATTTTATTTTCTTGGATGTCCAACATTAATCCTGTCATTGATCTCTCTGAGTCATCAAATGCTGTTTTTGGGAAGAATCCTTTATTAAAGATTATGACGGGATTACCTAATTTGCAATAGGAACATTGATCATATTCAACTGATGATATTTTTGCGTTTCTTAATTTATCAAGAAACCATTTGAGAAATTCAGTTTTGTTAACATCAATTGTCTCTAAGTCTTTATCTTGTATAGTATATTCTCCTTTATCAGATAGTAATTCGCTAATAAGCACATAATTCTTTTCTAGAACAGCTTGGGCAAACTGCACTACAATTTCTTTTATTGTTGATTTAGGATTTTCTGACATAGAATTGATTTGCAAATGACAATCTAATTATTAATACTTAATTAGCTGGGATTTTGCTCTTGTAACTGCTGTGTAACTGTATTTGAGATTAGGTACAAAGAAACAATTCATATACACCTTTTCCCATTCACCACCTTGTGCCTT
>JBAWXE010000054.1:0-17509 GCA_037144255.1 Bacteroidota bacterium
AACACTGCCCTAATATTGCCCTGGCTATAGACACAGCTAAAAACACAATGGCAGATAATGATGCATTATTAATAACAGGAAGTTTCTTTGTAGTAGGAGAAGCTTTGGAGCACTTAGGTATTTCAGATGGACAAACAGTACTTAGCTGATAACTACTTACCCCTTCCTTGAAATAGTACTATCAGTGTATACAACATGATCTTGATATCCAGTGCCAGTGAACAGTTTTCTATATATAGCAGATCATACTTCATGCGCTCAACCATTTCTTGTACATTCTCGGCATAGCCATATTGTACCATACCCCATGATGTAAGACCGGGTTTCACTCTGTGTAGATATTTGTATTGCGGATGTGTAGTACTGATAATATCTATAAAGTGTCTACGTTCCGGACGAGGACCCACCAACGACATATCTCCTATCAGTATGTTCACAAATTGCGGTAGCTCATCTATACGCCATTTGCGCATAAATCTTCCCCATGGTGTAATACGTGCATCCATTTTGCTAGATAAAGCAGGTCCGCCATCTTCAGCATTAACGAACATAGATCGGAACTTGTAAATATTAAATGGTCTTCCATATGCCCCAATTCTCTGTTGCTTATATATGATAGACCCCTTCGATGATAACATCACTTTAATAGCAGAGAAAATATAAAATGGAGAAAGTGTTATCAATGCAAATAACGAAGCAAAAATATCTATACATCGCTTCCACACCCTTTGCCAATCAGGCATCAGATCCGGATATATATGTATCAATACTGCATCATACACGTTATTGGTCTTTACAGAACCTGATATAATATCATACAGATCGGGCAATACTTTAATGACAACGGGTCTATAACATAGTCGGGTCAATATATTCTCCAGCAAATGATGCTCAGCCGAATCTACCGCCACTATTACCTCTTCTATCCCATGTTCATCAATGATCTTCTCCAACTCTGATAAATGTCCCAACTGTGGCAGGTATTCACTCATACCATTCGTTGCTTCCTGATTAGAATAGATAAAGCCTTTGAAGATATTGCCAAGTACTTTTGGGTTATCCAATATCTGCTCATAAATATCTATCGCCTTTCTGTTACCACCTATTATTAGTGTATTAAAACCTACTTTCCCCCTTATCAAATTATTCTTGATATGGTTCAAGATCAATAAACGGAATAAAAGAGCACATGAAGTATGTATCAGAAAATATCTGCCTGTGTTCTTAATGAAGTATGAGTAATCATTTGCATCATTTGAAAAAGCAATGATAGCAATGACTACTGAACCAATGAAACAGGAGATAAGTGTTCGATTGATCTCATGAAAACGGGACTTGCGATAAAGATCAAAATAGGTACCAGACAATAAATAAAGCAATAACCAGCCTGATGGAAGACATACTAATCCTAAAATATAATCTCTTCTCTGTAAAGACTTGAGAATGTTCAGATACCCTGTTTCTCCCAACTGTTGATGACGATATACCCAGAATATGAGCCACGCGATGACTGCTGCTGCTAAGTCAAACAGTACAAGCTGTCGGATGGCGCGTTTCTTAGTAGATATCAATGGCATAGGCGATCTTAGAATGAAAGGATTTTAAGATTATCCAAAGACACATAGCCGCTTTGATTCCCGGCATCCACAGCGGCTTTTATATAAATGGCAAATGATACCGTATTAGAAGTTGTCTGGTTCGCCCCTACAAAACTTTCTAATGATACATACACCTTATTCCAGGGGTATTTTCCTGTGGTAGAATCGTAAGGTGTAGGTCTCACACCCATCAACCAATTCACTGTTGAAACAGGCTGTGTACTTCCGGTACTATTATTATAGGCTCTGATTCCTACATAGAAAGTAGTATTGCATTTATAATCCAACTCTAAATAAGTATGACCAATTGGAATCGTATACGTAAGTTTTGTAAGACTCTGTGCACTATCATTAGTTGTACCCAAATGTATATAACCTGAACCTCCACCTTCTTCCACCAATCCGGAATTAACACCACCTACATTTCCAACTCGGGTAATAGTAGTATCGCATAATGATTCAGGGTCTTTTACAAAAGATGTGGTCACATCAAAATTCTCAATCATCAGAAATACCGTGCTGGATACATAGGCAGACTTTGGTACCATAGTAATGATCTTACCCGGCTGAGCAGTAAGTGATGCGGAATCAGGTAGATAATATGGATACTGTGTTTGATAACTACTCATTCCATCCATACTTACTCCGGGTATGAAACTCATAGTCCCATTTCCTTTTGCTATTACAGGAATGGTGGCCGGCAATGAAAATACACCTATCGGAGATCCATTATAATAGGCCCATACACTAGTTATCTTATGCGTACTACTGCCGGTAACATTATAATTACCCGGCACAAATTGAAAGGAATCAATATGTATATAGGTAGGTACCGTTTCAGATGGATTAATAACGTTACAACCTGAACTATACGCCCAGACTAGTAATGCAATAAATATTAATTTTGTATAATGTAGCTTCATTTCAGATACCTGAGAACAACAATTTTAATTATAACGCACAAATGCTTTAAACATTGTGGAGCTCATTGTGTAAACTCATTTTTTTCAGGATCTGGTGAGCAACATCCATAGCCTGATATCCATCGTATACAGAAACCCTTACAGGTCTGTCATTCAGTATGGCCTCGGCAAACTCTGCTAATTCCATTCTGATAGCATTGGAATTACCCACTTCCGGCAACTGTACAGATATTATTTTTTTGTCTCCGTTACCCATTTCAATAGGAAAATCCATCATTCCGCCAATACCACCTGATTCTTTCAGACGAATGATCTCGGTCTTTTTCTCCAAGAAATCGATACCAATATATGCGTCGCGTTGAAAAACACGCATTTTTCTCATTTTCTTTAATGATATACGGCTAGATGTAAGATTAGCTACACATCCGTTATCAAACTCTATACGTGCATTAGCAATATCCGATGTTTCACTGATAACAGATACCCCACTCGCCGATATTCTGCGAACAGGAGATTTTACCAGATGTAACACAATATCTATATCATGTATCATCAAGTCCAGTATCACAGATACGTCTGTGCCTCTTGGATTGAACTGTGCTAACCTATGTGCCTCTATGAACATGGGCTGCAGTTGCAAATCACCCAGTGCCAAAAAAGCAGGATTATATCTTTCCACATGCCCTACCTGACATTTTACATTGGCTTCCCTCACCAGTTTTACCAGTTCCTGAGCCTCGTCCAGCGAATGTGTTAATGGCTTTTCTACAAATACATGCTTGCTATTCAGCAAGCATTTTTTAGCTATCTCATAATGAGCCGTAGTAGTAGACACTATATCTACCGCATCTACCGCTTGTATAAGTACGTCTATATCTGTAAACCTTGGTATCTGATATTGAGCAATAGCAATGGCTGCCTGCTCATCATTAGGGTCGTAAAACCCAACAAGTTGCACATCGGCAATTTCTTGCCACTGTTGCATATGTATTTTGCCCAGATGACCTGCGCCGCATATTCCAATCTTAAGCATATTGCGTTCGGACTTGGTAAATATTTATGTATGAGTGACTATAGTAACTAGTAAACGCCGCAAGATAACAATAAAAACGCAGTCTTACATGTAACCTTCATCAGCCAAACTCAGGTATTTACCCCCTGCCACAATCAGATGGTCTAACAGGCGAATGTCCATAAGAACAGCAGCTTCCTTCAGCTTGCGTGTCAGTTCCTTATCTGCTGCACTAGGGCTGGTATTGCCCGATGGGTGATTGTGTGCAATGATAAGTTGATTAGCATTATATAACAATGCATTTTTAAGTATTATTCGTATATCTGCAACTGTGCCTGTCAGCCCTCCGCTACTTATTAGTTCGTGGCGTATCAATCTATTAGCCTGGTTCAAATATAAGACACAGAATACCTCATTATTTAGGTCGCACATCAGTGGCACTACTATCTCAGCTGCCTCAGCACTCTGTTTGATGGTAGGGCGCTGTAGCCCTTCACTCATTTGTCTACGCCTGCCCAGTTCTAAGGCGGCAGCTATGGTAATAGCACGGGCCTCACCAATTCCTTTGGTCTTCTGTAGTTCCAGCACTCCCAGCCTACCCAGTTCTTGAAGGTTCTTATTGGCCAGATCTAGTGTCTCGCGGGCCAGGTCCAGTGCCGATTTTTCTCTGGTACCACTGGAAATAAGGATAGCCAGCAGCTCGGCATCGCTCAGGGAGGATGGGCCTTTCTGTAGTAGTTTTTCGCGGGGGCGTTCGTCCTCCGACCAGTTTTTGATACTATTAGAAGTATTCATGAGATATCGTTCAAGATCAATAAATGAAAATACGGATTTATATATCACAAACCATACATGAGGCAAATATGTTGCCATCGAGATAGTTTATTGATGTATAAAGGTATTTTCGATAGCGAAGAGTAACTTCGTTCTGTCATAAAACCTTTTATAGTGGCTAGCAGTTGTACCTATTTGCCATATTGTGAAACCGGCTATTTCTCATCCCTTGCGATGGACTATATGCAAGGTCATCAAAACCTAGCCGCATTCTATACTTATAGCCCCGATAAGAATGGCATTGCAGCAGCCATACAAGACAGGAACAAATACCCAATAGATCGAAAGAACTTAGTCAATACACTTACAGCACAATACGCACTACTAGACAAACACCCTAAGGCAGAACAGAACTTAGCACTGCTATTACAAGATACTACCTATACCATCTGCACTGCGCACCAACCTAACTTACTGACGGGCTACCTCTATTTCATCTATAAGATACTGCATGCTATAAAACTGTCAGAAGACCTGCAGGCATTACACCCTGACAAGAACTTTGTACCTGTATACTATATGGGTAGCGAGGATAATGATCTGGAGGAACTAGGAACATTCAGATATGAGAATAGGAAGTTTATATGGGAAGCTGATGGGCAGAAAGGTGCTGTGGGACGTATGACAACTGAAAGCCTGAAACCATTGCTGGATGAGCTCTTTGCGCTGCTGGGACCACCGGGAGAAAACTGCGAGGAACTGAAGCGAATGATAGGTGCGGCTTATATGGGGCATACACATGTAGGAGCAGCTACTCAGTACTTGGTGAATGAACTCTTTGGCAGATACGGACTGATAGTACTGAACCCCGATGATGCGAACTTTAAGAAGTGTATAGTACCCATCATGCAAGAGGAGTTGCTGCACCAGCACTCGTATGGCATAGTGAACAAACAAATAGAATCGCTCTCTGTACATTATAAGGCGCAGGCACATCCTAGGCCTATCAACTTGTTTTATCTGGATGACCAGATACGTGAACGCATAGAGCAACATGGTGATGTGTGGCAAGTGCTGAATACTGATATACAATGGACGAAGAATGAACTGCTGGCGGCACTGCAATCGCATCCTGAACGTTTTAGTCCTAATGTGATACTGAGAGGATTGCTGCAAGAAAGTATTCTGCCCAATGTGGTATTTATAGGAGGTGGCGCTGAGGTGGCTTACTGGCTGCAACTGAAACCACTCTTTACACATTATCAAGTATTCTACCCTTCTATACATCTGAGACAGAGTGTGCTGTGGATAGACCCACGCGAGGCTAAACTGCGGCAACAACTGAGCTGTAGCATAGCAGAGATATTCAAACCGGAGACTGAGCTGATACGTGCCTATGTACTGAAGAACAGTACCCATGACTGGCAAACCAGTACCGAACAAGCCGAGATAGAAAGCATACTGCTGCGTATAAAGCAGAAAGCTACTGTGCTGGACCCAACCCTGAAAGCCAGTGCTGAGGCGGCTACCGCCAAGATACAACACAGGCTGCAAGTAATGGAAAAGAAGATGCTGCGAGCGGAGAAACAGCATATGCAGGTGCACCTGCTGAAGATAGGCAAACTGAAAGGAAACCTGTTCCCGAATAACAGCCTGCAGGAGCGGGTAGAGAATTTCTGCTCTTACTACCTGCAATATGGACCTGCCTATTTGGATATACTGAAAGAACATATGCGCCCTCTGGAGCCTGCTTTTATGGTGATAGAAAATAATTAAAGTGGTACTGCCTTGTTATAAGTATGAGCTTTATTATATTTGTGTAACTCATTCTTCACATTAATTCACAAATATGAAAAGGAAATTACTGTATACTATTGTTTGTCTGATGTTGCCGATGATGATGTACGGGCAACTGAAATCTGTAATGGCTGTAAAGCCTCAACTGGGTGTGGCACTGGGCGCCAACTTTGCATCGCTGGATGGTACGAATGTTGATAATGTGTATAAAGCAGGTTTTGTAGGTGGTGCATATTTTGGTATACGCGGCAGACACCTGGGCGGTATGGTAGAGGCATTGTATAATGGATCTAATTTTAGTTCGAGCAGTAATATCATGCGGGTGAATAACCTGAGTGTACCTGTATTGGGGCAACTGAAGCTGATGCCTAGAGTGTGGTTCCAGACGGGGCCACAATATAATATAGTACTATCTGTTAAGGACGTGAATAATGCTCTTGCCAATAGTAATACAGACCCTAAAGACCTTTTCAAAAGCAGTTCTTTTAGTTGGTTGCTGGGGCTGTGGGTGGACCTACCACTACACTTTAATGTAGCTGCCAGATATGTACTGGGGCTTACTGATATGAACAATGGCAATGCGATGGCTACAGCTGCGGGTTTTACCGGTGCATGGCAGCAAAAGAGTATACAGCTGCAAGTGGGATGGCATTTTCTATAGGATAGGATAAACATATTTACTGAGGAAGGGATGCCATTCGGCATCCCTTCTTTTTTATTTTGAGTGTTGATGGTTTATTCTTTGATGAGTCTGGTAATTGTTTTTACACCTTGTGCATTGCTGAGCTCTAAGATATAAATGCCCGCAGGGAATGCAGCAATAGAGATAATGTTAGCACCTTGCTGTAAGCTACCTTGTTGTACAGACTGACCAAGCATATTGAGGATATGATAAGTAGCGCTTTCTTTTAGATCATCGATGTGGAGGATAGAGTTGGTAGGGTTGGGGTAGATGTTGGTAATACTATTTGTAATATCTTTTACTGTATTGGCAAAAACGACAATGGTATTGTAAACAGTATTTGTAAGCACTACAGGATTATCATCGAAGTAGATACCTGCAGAGTTAGGGATAACAGTACCCGCAGCTAAACCGGTTTTTGTTTTGATAGTAAATACTACCATGCCATTGCATTGGTTGTGGTGAGAGCTATCGAGTAATTTAATATTGGGAAAATCTAATTTAAGCACCCAATTAGTACCGTTCCATGTCTTGGATATGATAACGTTATTAGAGCTGGCTACCATAGCCAGTGAATGAATATCTAAATAATTGGAAAGGGTATCTAATACATAGATATTCTGTGCAGTATCGTTGCCAGTATTCTCAAAGCCAATAGTGTAGGTAAGCTGTGTGCCAGCCAATATTGTACCCTCAGGAGATACTTGCATTTCATTAGGGTCGAACGAGGAAGTAACAGTATCTATACGTACGCAAGCGTTGTTAGTAGGGTTTGCATCACCGAATATAGGAGTAACTGTTAGGTCAGAATGAACAGTATCGCCAAGTGAAAGCCAAGTACCCTGTACTGTTAGTGTATAATTAATATTAGTTGAACCCGTATATATAGCAGATAAGTTATTCAAATTCCATGTGAGTGTTGTACCATTGACAGATGCAGGAGCCGGGTACGCGCTTTGATATACATACTTAGGACTGAAATTAACGGTTACAATACCATTCTGTGGAGCGGAATAAGTATTATTTACTATCAAGTGCCCTTGTTGGGCATGCATACCTGTTTGTAAAGATACTTGTTCTGATAGATCAAAACCGGGAGCGCCTACGTATTGAAATCCAATGTATTTGGTAGCATTATTACCAATAGCTAATGTATCTGTGATAATGCCAGAAGCAGGACAAGTAGTCGTTAACCCAATAGCAGTAGAGAGTACTTTAAACTGATATACATCGCCAATATTTCCATAGGCATTATAATTGATACCTGATAATACTGAAATGGTATCAATTGGCACTCCATTTGAATCAATTTCTAATGTTGTAGAGTAATTAGCTAATGATTCAGGATAACTATCAAGAATGCAATTTGAGTTGTAGTCATTAAACACTTTAATGGGTAGTGTACGACAAAGATTGTATGTATAAGGATAACTGATAGAATCTATAGCTGTAAGGCCATTATATAAAACATGTTTGATGGTATATAAACCGGGATAACTGTACGAATGTGTAAAACTAGCAGTACCGTCTACCGCAGAGAAAGAGCTGATAGAAGATTGTCCATCACCATAAGTTGTATTCAAATGGTATATGCTATTATAATGATTGGGTACAATATTAAATTGAGGGCCAGAACATGCAGGGTTGATATAAACAACAAAGCTGTCACTTGTTGCATAAGGCAACATACTACTTCCAATTTTTCGAATTCGATTGTTCCCATAATCAATAAAGAACAGATTACCTGCAGCATCTAATTTTAGTGCCATTGGTGATGATAATGCAGCATTTATAGCAAGCCCACCATCACCAGAAAAGCCAGGATTAGTAGGCCCTAGAATAGATGTCGTAAAAGTATCATTCCCTGCAAAACGGTTTATTATTCCTGAACCAGAAAAAACTTTTCGAATTTTATTCACAATTTGGTCGCCTACATATATATCGCCAAAATTATTTGTACATATATTGTGTGGGTAATCAAAAGTAGCATTGATAGCTAAGCCACCATCTCCTGAATATGTATAAAAAATCCCATTACCTGCAACAGTATTAATAATGCTTGTAGAAGCTGATATCTTACGAAAACGCCCATTGTTATTGTCATCAATATAAAGGTTACCCCAAGAATCAAAGTATAATTGTTGTGGATTATTTAATTGAGCATTAATAGCTAAGCCACCATCACCTGCAAATCCTTGATTGCCATTACCTGCAAATGTTGTAATGATATTAGTTATAGCGTCAATTTTTCTAATTCGCTGGTTCCCTAAATCTGAAATAAATAAATTGCCCATGCCATCTACTGCGAGACCACCGATAAGATAAAATCGAGCATTGATGGCGAGACCATTGTCACCTGAAAAACCAGCTATACCTGTACCTGCAAAGGTGCTAATGATGCCAGTATTACCATCCACTTTACGAATTCGCAAATTATTAGAATCTACTATGTAAATATTATTCCATGCATCAACTGTTATAATTTGCGGTGAATTTAGTTGAGCATTAATTGCAAGTCCTCCATCGCCAGAATATCCGGCAACACCAGTACCGGCAACTGTTGTTATAATACCTGTTGATGCAGTGATTTTTCTAATGCGATTATTATTCCGGTCTGCAATGAATATATTTCCATTAGCATCAATCGCCAAATCCCATGCGTGAAAAGATGCATTTATTGCAAGTCCTCCATCACCTGAATATGCAGTGGAGCCATTACCTGCTATTGTATTTATAATATTAGGCTGTGCATAATTGCTAATGCTATATGTAATAAAGAACAGTAAGAGAGTAAATAATTTTTTCATAAAGGGGTTTTGAGAGAATATTTGTATAGTAAATATAGCAAATATCATGCCGAAAAAGAAAAATATGAGGGTGTGTTTGCTGATCATATAGGCTCAGGAGATTTCTCGCTGCGCTCGAAATGACGGCCTTGATTGGGAAAGGTTACATTTCTTCGGATTTTTTTTAGGTTACATGGGAACTTTAAAGTGTTGATTTTCATAGTGTTGTGAGATTTCAAAAGTTACCCCGAGTCGAGTTCGGGACTCCCCGAATCTGTTTGATTTATTTTTGAGGGTCGCATTTGGGTTACACGGGCTGATTGCAAATGCTCGGAGATCTCTCGCTACACTAGAAATGAGTACCTAGATCGATTTCCGGTTTTTACCGATTGTTACCGAAAATTACCGATTACTTACCGAAAAATTACCGATTAATTGCCGATGGATTACCGATTAATTACCGGTTTGTTACCGATGAATATTTTGCAATATGAAAGACATATTACAAATGCTCAGGAGATCTCTCCCGTTGGTCGAGATGACGACCTTGATAGAACACAAATATACGAAATGGAGGTAGGGGGTAACAAATATTTGTTATGCTATATAGCGAAATGGATGCTATGTGCATAAGTATAAAGTAAGCATACCATGCCTACTGTGCAATGGGTATAAAGGGGAATTAGTTAGAAGAAGCCTCTAAGTGATTAGGGCAGCCCCATTTCTGACTCTTAGCAGCACAAGAAGCCAAGAATACAAGAGCGATGATAGCTATTGCAGGTGCCATACGGCGAAGTGTGGAAAATACCTTCATGATCTCTATTGTTTGTAAATAGTAAAAAACGTCAATTACATTTGTACGAAGATAGTAAAATTTCTTATGAAACATATACACTTTATTGCTATAGGCGGTGCTGTCATGCATCAGTTGGCATTGGCACTGCAAAAGACCGGAAATATAGTGACAGGCAGCGATGATGAGATCAATGACCCTGCCAAGAGCAATCTGGCGGCTGCGGGTATTTTGCCTGAAAAGCATGGTTGGTACCCTGAAAAAATAACTGACAAACTGGACGCTATAGTGCTGGGTATGCATGCCAAAGCTGATAATCCGGAACTGGTGGCTGCACAGGCAAAAGGCATACCTATATTCTCGTTCCCGGAGTATGTATATGAGGTGAGCAAGAACAAGAAACGTGTGGTGATAGCAGGTAGCCATGGTAAGACTACCATCACCAGTATGGTGATGCATGTGCTGAAAGATATGGGTATGCAGTTTGACTATCTGGTAGGTGCAAAGGTGTCGGGTTTTGAACAGAGTGTGCAGCTGAGTGATGCACCGATAATAGTATTGGAGGGGGATGAATATCCTGCATCGGTAATAGAAAAAAGACCTAAAATATTTTTCTACCATCCGCATATAAGTGTGCTGAGTGGTATAGCATGGGACCACATCAATGTGTTCCCGACGTATGAAATATATCGCAACCAGTTTGAACAGTACTTGTCTACTATGCAAGCAGGTGCGAGTGTGTACTATAACAATATAGACACTGAGGTGCAACACGTAATAGGCACATCTGCCCAGCATTTGAAGGCTGTGCCTTATGATATGCCTGCATTTCATTACAATAACGGCGAGGCTGTGCTAGATACAGAATTTGGTGAGATAGCAGTGTCTGTTTTTGGCAGACATAACTTGCTGAATATGCAAGCAGCTTTGGCCGTATGTGAAGAACTGGGTGTGAGTAAAAAAGAATTTTATAAGAGCATAGCATCTTTCACCGGAGCAGCGAGAAGGTTGGAAAAATTATACGAAGAAAAGGACCTGGTAGTGTATCGTGACTTTGCACATGCGCCATCGAAACTGAAAGCAACATTGGATGCTGTGAAAGAAGCATTCCCTGACAGAGAAGTAATAGCGTGTTTTGAGTTGCATACTTTCAGCAGCCTAAATGAGCAATTCCTGAGTGAATATGAACATAGTATGGATGCTGCTGATGAGGCCATAGTATACTTCAGTCATCATGCACTATCTCTGAAGGGATTACCGAATCTGGACCCTAAGGTGGTGGGCAGCTATTTCAAAAGAAATGATCTGCAGGTGATAGATGAAAAACAGACATTGGAAACATTGGTAAAGGATCTGGCTATAAATGCAGGACGTAAAGTGTGCCTATTGCTGATGAGTTCGGGAACATTTGACGGAATTGACTGGAAAAACGTAAGTTCGCAACATACTAGATAAATTGATACCCTCTAATGGCACAGTTGTCGCTTAAACGCCCTATTGTATTTTTTGATCTTGAGACTACAGGTACTGATCCTGCAAAGGATAAAATAGTAGAGATAGCACTGGTGAAAATTCACCCTGACGGAAAGAAAGAGAACTATGTAAAAAGAGTGAACCCGGGCATACCAATACCCGCGGCTACTACAGCTATACATGGCATCAGCGATGCAGATGTAAAAGACGCACCGACATTCAAACAAATAGCACATACACTCTATGACTGGATGAAAGGATGTGACCTAGGCGGATATAACTCCAGCAAGTTTGACCTACCACTGCTGGCGGAGGAATTTCTGAGACTGGATATACATGTGGACTTTACGGAAAGGAATATGATAGATGTGCAGCAGATATTCTTCAAGATGGAGAGCAGATCGCTGAGTGCTGCGTATGCCTTTTATTGTCAAAAGGCGCTGGAAAATGCACATAGTGCGGAGGCAGACATCAATGCTACCATAGAAGTACTGGAAGCACAACTGGAAAGATACCCAGACCTGCAAAACAATGTAAAGGCACTGAATGATTTTACGGGAGGAGAGGAATATGTGGATTTTGCCAGAAGGATCATTATGAAGGATGGGCATCCGGTTTTCAACTTCGGGAAACATAAGGGAGTGAAGGTGGAAGATGTGTTTAACAAGGAACCCCAGTATTATGACTGGATGATGCAGGCAGATTTCACCTTACATACAAAACAAAAGATATCGGAGATACTGAACCGTATGAAACTGCAAAAAAGTGGCTTAAAGCCATAAAGGCAGGTCAAACGTATATAAAAAGGACATATCATATCATATAAATGTTAAAAATCGCGCAGCATATAATTTAAACCCATAACTGAACGTTTTGCTTTATTTCTTATTTTGCGCCCTTAATACAAACCAATCATACAATAGCCCGTTTTGGATAAACTCGTCATCATACCTACCTACAACGAAAGGGAGAATATAGAAAATATCGTCAGAAAGGTATTTTCCCTGCCGGGTAATTTCCACTTATTGATAGTGGATGATGGTTCGCCGGATGGAACAGGAGCTATAGTAAAAGCGCTACAAAAGACATTTCCGAAAGAACTACACTTAGCAGAACGTAAAGGCAAACTGGGGCTAGGCACTGCCTATATACATGGTTTCAAATGGGCATTACAACAAGGGTATGAATATATCTTTGAAATGGATGCTGATTTTTCTCATAATCCAGAGGACCTGATACGCCTGCATGAAGCCTGTAGTAGTGGTGCTGATGTGGCAGTGGGATCGAGGTATGTGAGAGGTGGGAAGATAGTGAACTGGCCTTGGGACAGGATATTAATATCGAAGGGAGGAGCATTTTATACTAAGATGATCACATGGATGCCAGTGAATGACCCTACCGCGGGTTTTGTGTGTTATAGGAGGCAAGTACTGGAAACAATACCATTAGACAATGTACAGTTCATAGGGTATGCATTCCAGATAGAGATGAAGTACAGAGCCTGGAAATCGGGATTCAAAATACAAGAAGTGCCCATCACCTTTGTAGACCGCAGAGAAGGCACATCTAAAATGACCAAGGGCATAGTGAAAGAAGCTATGTATGGTGTGTGGAAAATGAGAAATTTCAATTAGTAGATTCCTGCTTCAATTACAGTCCTATATTGTGTTTGATCTTAACTCTGTTATCACGTAACCAATTGAGCGCATAAGGCCCCTCGGCAAATAAGAGATCAAGCATACTGAGATCGGGAATAAAGCCATTCCGATCCTGAAATACCTGATAATAAGTAGGGAAACTATCTGACTTATTGTTTATCAAACCGCGAGCGTACATAATACGCAGATCGTAATTAGCGTCATCATAATTCTTTTTAAAAGTATTGAGGATGGCCTCTTCCCAATGGATCTGCAATTGCTCTTTTAGCCAATGAACACTGGCTAAGTTGAAATCTATGATTGTTGCGTACTCTTGTTCAAAAAGAATCTGTAAACTATGGGCATAATAGCTGAAATATGGCGAACGATTGTAAGCGGAAGTGAGGGTGCGCCAATGCTGCATTTGCCATTTATCTTTATTACATATATGCACATCTTGCATTTCAGTACGCTGATTGCGACCATGTAATAATGGTATACTGAGGGTAACTACACTATTGGCAGCAGCAATGTAGTACCTATTGCGTAAGCTCATTTTCTGAAAATGCTCTGCCTTATCGAAGCATACAGTGTCGGCATCGAGGGAGATAGCCCACCATGAGATATTAGGAAAAGGAATAAATGGGCTAATGATCAAAGACATATACTGTAGACAACGCTTGATTTAGTAATTTCACGAAAAATAATAAAAATGCTTCGAAGGGCAGGAATATGTTTATTGATACTTGTGATGTCATTTAGTGCTAAAGCTATTGAAGTATCGGTATTCCATAATATTTTTTACTTACCTGATACCGGTAAAAATGCCGGTAACTACAAACCCTATATAGAAGTATACTGGGAAATCAACCCACAATCGATCAATTTTGTAAAGACGAATGATCTATGGCTATCGAAAATAAGGACACATGTGGTATTCAGTAATGATAACGGGAAAATATTGGAAGATCATTTTGCATTGCAGACAAGACCTACTGCTAATGTGGATGAGACCATGAGTGAAAAAATAATGGATCTACACAGGTATGTACTACCCTATGGGCATATCAATATGGAAATAGAATTTGCTGAGGCTTTTGTAAAAGCAGACAGTATTACTTTTAAAGATACGTTTACAATAAACCCTCCAAAAGACATTGCTTTCTATAGCGGAGTACAACTATTAGACACAGTTATTTATTCAAATGATGAAAGTGCATTCCTGAAGAACGGAGTACAACAAATACCCTTATCAATCAACTATCTAGACGACGACAAGAATGTATTGCACTACTATGCAGAATGCTATAATAGCGACAAGATACCCACTACAGATTACCCACTTGTAGAAACCATATATGTAGCTACAAAAGGTAGCAATGTGCCTTTATATAATCTGCTAAGAGTAGATACTATTAAGGCTGCCGGCATCCGCCCTATTTTCGGAAATATGAAGATCACAGCATTGGCATCGGGCAATTACTACCTGAATATTGTATTGGAAAATAAGGATAGAGAAAAGATCAGTTCTAATAGCTTATTCTTCCAGCGTAGCAAGAAAGCACCAGAAAAGATCATTGACACATCAACCAGCGGACCACAAGAAAAATTTGTAGTAATAGACCTAACAAAGACATTTGTAGAGAAATATGATATTGCACAACTGAAAGCCATACTCAAAATGTTAGTGCCTATTAGTAAACCTGTAGAGGTGGAAGCCATAAGAGGTTTTACACAAAAGCCTGATGAGACCTATATGCGCTACTTCCTCTATAATTTCTGGACAGACAGAGCAGGCAAAAAAGCATCAGAAGCATGGAAAGCTTATACACAGAAAGTAATAGAGGTAAATAAGTTATTCGGCTCTTCTTCATTTCCGGGATATGAAACAGACAGGGGATTAGTATACCTGAAATATGGTGCACCTGTAGACCGTATAAAAGTAGAAAATGAAGCCGGGTCGTTGCCTTATGAGATATGGTTATATAATGCCATAGCCAAGCAAAGTACAGGACTATTTCTATTTTACAGACCCACATATATGGTAACAGACTTTAAGTTGCTGCACTCTACAGTTATAGGAGAAGTGCGCAATGCACAATGGAGAAGCATATTATATGCTAACGGCACAGGAAGTCAGAACCAGAATTCACGTGCTGATGAATATTTCCAAAACCATTAACCATACTGAGAATAACATGAAGTATACTTTCTATAAATATCATGGTGCAGGTAATGATTTTATCATACTGGATAACAGAGAGAAAAGGATAGAATTATCTGCACTACAAATAGCTCATATGTGCCATCGTCATTATGGTATAGGAGCTGATGGGCTGATGTTGTTACAAACATCAGATTCATCGGATTTTCATATGGTGTATTATAACTCTGATGGTAATGAAAGTACTATGTGCGGTAATGGTGGCAGGTGCATAACAACATTTGCACATAGCATGGGGCTTATTGGCACCGCTACCAGTTTTAGTGCTATAGATGGTAAACATACTGCATATATACGAAACGATGGCATGATTGCGCTACATATGCAAGATGTACATGAGATACAACATTATGATGGTTATTATATATTGAATACCGGATCTCCCCACTATGTAACATGGGTAGATGATGTAAAAGGCACAGATGTGTTTCATTTAGGCAGAACTATACGTAACAGAAAGGATTTTCAGCCCAATGGTATCAATGTCAATTTTGTACAGAACGATACTGATGGGATATGGGTAAGAACATATGAACGGGGTGTAGAAGATGAGACGCTGAGTTGCGGAACAGGCGTAACTGCTTGTGCTATAGCTGCTACCTTCCATCAAAAAGGAAGTTTCAACATAACGATACATACACCCGGAGGAGATTTATTAGTGACCTTTAAAAAAGATAGCCCCACATCGGCTAAAGATGTGGTACTTACCGGACCAGCAGCCTTTGTGTTCAAAGGTGAGATAACACTGTAAAGTGTATTATTTGCTATTCATATTTACATAGCTCTCTATAGGCAAGCGCTTGGCTATGGAGCGTGCGAGAGTCATTTCATCAGCATATTCCAGCTCTCCACCAAAAGCAATACCACGCGCTATAGTAGTGATACGAACCGGAAGATCTTTTAACTGACGAGCAATATAATATACAGTTGTATCGCCTTCAATAGTAGGGCTTAACGCCATTATTAATTCTTCTACAGCATTATCCTTCACCCTATCGTGTAGAGTAGATACGTTGAGTTGATCTGGGCCAATACCATCAAGGGGTGATAAGATGCCGCCCAAAACATGATATAAGCCATTGTATTGTTGGGTACTTTCAATAGCTATCACATCGCGGATATTTTCCACAACACATACTTGATTGTAATTGCGAGAAGTATTAGAGCATATGACACATACCTTGCTGTCTGATACATTATGGCATACATCACACTCCTGTATCTCATTTCTCATTTTAGATAATGCCCTTGTAAACACATCTACCTCAGCTTTATCCATTTTCATCAATTGCAAAACCATGCGCAAGGCGGTTTTCTTACCTATGCCGGGCAATTTTGAAAATTCATGTACAGCGTCCTCAATCAGCTTGGAAGAAAAAATCATATAACTATACTAATGGATAAAACAGATTGTAAGCAAATTTAGGTGTATTCAAACAGCTTTGAATAAGTGAAGTGAGAATAATTATATTATCTATTTTAACTTTTCATTATCCCTGTGGCGAGTCTCATCCCTTTGGGTTTTCTTATCCATATTTTTCTGTAAGGCATCTGTAAGGTCCACACCGGTTTGATTAGCCAAACACAGTAATACCCATAATACATCGGCCATCTCATCGGCCAGTTCCTTTTCCTTATCGCTCTCTTTGGCAGACTGTTCGCCATACTTACGAACCATGACACGAGCCAGTTCGCCTGTTTCCTCCATTAGAATGCCCAGATTGGTCATTTCATTAAAGTAACGGACACCTATAGTGCGGATCCATTCATCCACCTGTTGCTGAGCCTGACGTATAGTTATATCCACAAT
>JBAWXE010000055.1:0-17494 GCA_037144255.1 Bacteroidota bacterium
GGTCATATTCGAAGAGTTCAAAGGTACCGGCAATATGGAACTTCAGATGGACCGGAACATGTTCCAGAAGAGGATCTATCCCGCGATCGACATAAAGCGGTCAAATACGCGCAAAGAGGAGCTCCTCGTCCATCCCGACGAGCTCAAGCGCATATGGCTCATGAGGAAGGTATTGAACGACCATTTTACAGGAAGTAAAAATAATTTGAATTATTTGAAAACAAGCGTATTTACATTAATATAAAATGTTATATCTGTTATGTGAGCCTTGTTATTTAATCATAGAAAATCGTGTTAGATTTCTTAATTTTGCATCCCATTTTCATTTTGACAAGAATATTTGAGCTAAATATATGTTTGAGAACCTGAGTGAGCGGCTGGAGTCCGCGTTTAAACAGCTAAAAGGCGAAGGACGCATTAATGAGATCAACATAGCATCGACCGTAAAGGAGATACGCCGTGCGCTGGTAGATGCGGATGTGAACTATAAGATAGCCAAGGAACTGACCGATAGGATAAAGGACAAGGCGATGGGTGAGAAGGTGATCACTTCGGTATCGCCAGGACAGTTGATGGTGAAGATAGTGAAGGATGAGCTGGCAGAACTGATGGGTGGTATTGAAAAGGAAATAGACCTGAGCGGTAAACCAACAGTGATACTGATAGCAGGTTTGCAGGGTTCGGGAAAAACGACCTTCTCGGGCAAACTGGCCAACTTTCTGAAATCGAAAAAAGGACGTAATCCGTTGCTGGTAGCAGCAGATATCTATCGTCCTGCGGCGATGGACCAGTTGCAAGTATTGGGTGAGCAAATAAAAGTACCTGTATACACAGAAAGAGATAATAAGAGCGCTGTAGAGATAGCCGTGAACGCTATAGCACAGGCTAAGAGAGATGGGAATAGTATAGTGATCATAGATACTGCGGGCCGCCTGGCAATAGATGAGGTGATGATGCAGGAGGTAGCCGATATAAAAGCAGCAGTGAATCCGCATGAGATACTGTTTGTAGTAGACTCTATGACGGGACAGGATGCGGTGAATACAGCAAAGGCATTTAATGAAAGATTGGATTTCAGTGGGGTAGTACTTACCAAACTGGACGGTGATACAAGAGGTGGTGCGGCCCTGTCTATCAAGTATATAGTAGACAAGCCTATCAAGTTTGTGAGTATGGGTGAGAAGCTTGATACACTGGATGTTTTCTATCCGGAACGTATGGCACAGCGTATACTAGGTATGGGTGATATCACCACCCTGGTAGAACGCGCTCAGGCACAGTTTGACGAGGTACAAGCTAAGAAACTAGAGAAGAAGATAAGAGCCAATAAATTTGACTTTGAAGATTTTAAAGAGCAATTAGGGCAAATAAAAAAGATGGGTAATATCAAAGACCTATTGGCCATGATACCCGGAGTGGGCAAGGCTATGAAGGATATTGATATATCTGATGATGCTTTCAAAGGTATAGAAGCTATTATTAATTCTATGACACCCTATGAACGTGGTAATCCGGATGTGATAGATGGTAGCCGCCGTAAGCGTATAGCAAAGGGATGTGGAAAAGACATATCGGAAGTAAATGCCTTTATGAAACAATTTGACCAAATGCGACAGATGATGGGGCAGATGAACAAATTCAAAGGAATGGGAATGGGTGGAGGAATGCCTGGAATGCCAATGCCGGGCAGGAGGTAATGATTTATAAAATAATTTATACGTTTATTTTTAAAAAATACTTGGAAGAAATTGATAGGTATTAGGTTGAGAATCCCTATCTTTGCCATCCTTAAAAATCATTGTTAACGCAAATAATTTCTATTATTTATGGCGGTAAAAATTCGTCTCCAACGTCACGGGTCTAAGAAAAGACCTTTCTACTTCATCGTAGTATCGAACAGTACATCACCACGCGATGGTAAATTCATTGAAAAGCTGGGTACTTACAATCCATTGACCATCCCTGCAACCGTACGTATCAGTCGTGAGCGTTCATTGCATTGGCTGACCAAAGGTGCACAACCAACTAACACATGTCGTCGTATCCTTTCATTCAAGGGTGTACTGTACATGAAGCATCTGATGCGTGGTGTATCTCTGGGATTGTTTGATGAAAAAACAGCTTGGGAAAAATTTGAAACATGGAATGCAGAGCATGAGCAATTGGTAGCAAAACGTGAGGAAACTCATCGTGCGCACAAGAGCGAAAAACGCCATGCTACTATGACAGATTCTGTACGTAAAGTAGAAGAAAAACATGCTGCTAAAATAGCTGCACAAGTACAAGAAGCAGAAGCTGATGCCAATGGTGATGCAGAAGCTGAAACTACAGAACAAACTGAAGGTTAAGACCTCATATCCTGTAAAGGATAACATATAGTAATTTTTGCAAAGAGCAATGGTGGAAACATCATTGCTCTTTGCGTATAAGATAGTTTACAAACTACTATCTTCATGTTTCATTATATACCCAATAAGCTAGTAAATGAGTGAGCAAAACCAGAAATATGATCTTGTAATAGCCGGTGCAGGGCCTGTGGGCTGTGTAATAGCAGAGCGGGCAGCAAGACTATTGGGTTGGAAAGTGCTGATAGTAGACAGGCGTAAGCATATAGCAGGAAACTGCTACGATACACATCATGAAAGTGGTGTGTTGATACATAAGTATGGGCCCCATTATTTCAGAACGAATAAGCCGGAATTGTTGCATTATCTGTCATATTTTACTGAATGGATAGAAGGTAACTATATAGTGAAGAGTGCTATAGATGGAGAGCTGTATCCTTTTCCAATCAACCTATTGACGTTGCGCCAATTCTTTAAACAACCTGATCTTACTGCAGAGCAAGCATCAGTTTTACTGGAATCGAAACGAGAACATATAGGGCATCCTAAGAATTCGGAAGAGTTTGTACTATCGAGAGTGGGGAGAGAATTATATGAAGCATTCTACCTAGGATATACCATGAAGCAGTGGGGTATCCACCCGCGAGACCTGGCACCATCGGTATGCGGAAGGATACCTATAAGACTAAACGAGGATGAACGGTATGTGGACCATGGTTTTCAGGTGACACCAGCAAAGGGGTTCACAGCTATGTTTGCTAATATGATAAAGCATCCGAATATTGAGGTGATGTTGGAAACTGACTTTAATGATATTAAGAATAGTGTTAGGCCTAAACGGGCATTAGTATATACAGGGTCGATAGACGAGTACTTTGATCATAAACTGGGTAAATTGCCATGGAGATCGCTGGAGTTTGTATTTAAAGAAGAGGATAAGGAATTTGTGCAACCATGTGTGCAGATCAATCATCCGACAGATGAACAGGACTATACACGAAGTGTAGAGATCAAACATGTAACAGGACAACAACACCCACATACAGTAGTATCATATGAATATTCCAGAACAGAGGGAGATCCTTACTATCCGGTACCTATGGAGGCAAATGCCAAACTTTATGAGCAGTACAAAGTACTGGCAGAGGAAGAGACCAGAAAGAATCATGTATTCTTTTGTGGCAGACTAGCAGAGTACAAATATTATAATGTGGACGAAGTGATAGAGCGGGCATTCCATACATTCAATACCATCAGGGAGCGTTATGAGCATCAATAAGCTATGGGTGGTAATGCCTGTGTATAACGAGGAAGAAGCCATAGCGGGTGTGATACAAGAGTGGCAACAAGAGCTAGATGCCAGTAAAGTGCCTTATATATTCTGTATACTCAATGATGGTTCAAAAGATAATACGCTGCATATACTCAAGAACTTTGAGCAACAATACCCTAATATAAGAATAGTAGACAAGCCTAATACAGGGCATGGACAAAGCTGTATATATGGTTATAAGCTGGCATTAGAACAAGGTGCAGACTGGATATTGCAGATAGATTCTGATGGGCAATGTGATCCGCAATATTTCTCACAATTCATACAAGAGATGGGAAATAATAAAGCAGTGTATGGACAACGCACTACAAGGGATGATGGTTTTAACAGAATGGTGATATCGAGATTTGTAAGCTTATTTACTTTTGTGGCAACAGGTATATGGATAAAAGATGCGAATGTGCCATATAGGCTGATACATAAGAGTGTGATGAAGGATTTAGTTGATAAGGTGCCAAAGGATTTTCATCTGGCAAATATATATGTATCTGTACTGAGCAGGAAGCAAGAAAAGATCAAGTGGGTACCAATACATTTTAGGAAAAGGAGTGGTGGGGTAGCTAGTGTTAAGACTTTTTCTTTTATGAAGCATGGGCTAAAGTTATTTCAACAATTAAGGACTACTAATAAACAATCAATGAATTAATTTAGTAAGTACAATATGACGGTTACTGATCATAAGGCAAATGAAATACCTGCTAATGAAAATGCTATATGGGCCAAAGCGCTACGTATAAGTTTGATTATAGTATTCGTATTGATGAGTATTATGAGTTTTTGGTATGGGATATCCGGAGATGAGATAGATATGCATGCTTATGGTAAAGCCATACTTCAATACTTTACTTCTTTTGGTAAGGACACATTGGTATTCCATATGCCTAAAGAATTCAATAGGGATGGAGTGATACAATATTATGGAGGGCTTTTTGATCTGATATGTGCAGTAGTGAACAAAGTATCGCCTCTGAATGAATTTACAACGCGGCACTTACTGAATGCTTGGACCGGCTTCCTAGCCATTTTTTTTGCGGCCAAAGTAGCTATGAAAATACTAAACAAGCAAGCAGGAGTATCATGTGTATGGATCATGTTCCTATCTCCATTTTTTTTAGGTCATGCTATGAATAATCCTAAGGATATACCATTTGCAGCAGCCTATATAGCAGCGATCTATTTCATGATACGATTGTTTGAGCAATTGCCTTCTCCATCATGGAAGGATTATTTGTGGGTGATATTGTGCATTGGTATGACTATTAATGTGCGTGTAGGTGGGATATTGCTTATACCCTATTTATTAGTGTTTGCGGTTTTGGGTCTAGTGTTGCCAACACCTTTACAAGAGCAAAAGGTACCTTGGAAATCATATGTGAAGCCACTTATCATTGTTGGTTTATGTGGCTTTTTTGCAGGTAGTATCTTATGGCCATATGGTATACAAAATCCGGTTAATAACCCTTTTATAGCACTAAATAAGATGAGCGATTTTAGGATGAACATTGTACAGGTATATGATGGGGTTAGATTACTATCAGGAGAACTACCTATTACATTCTTACCCAAAAGTTTTTTGATAACCAATACCTATGTAGTACTGATAGGTATAGTATTGATGGTATGTTTCTTATGGAATATCAGAAAAAGCAACTATGCTATAGTCTTATACTTTGTATTATTTACAGCCATTTTTCCTGTAGTGTATATCATATATATGCGGTCTAACGTATATCATGCATGGAGGCATGAGTTATTTATATTTCCATCAATAGCGGTAGTATCAAGTGTAGGTTGGGTAATGCTATCTGAAATATTGCAAAAAAGAGGATTTAAGTATGTAGGAATTGCAATTGTTGGAGTATTACTAATAGAGCCTATTAGTTTCATTGTAAGTACATTCCCTAATACGATCACCTATCATAATGCATTTGTGGGAGGCATTAAAGGGGCATATGGAAATTATGAAATGGATTATTATTACAATAGTGTGAAACAATGTACTGATTGGTTTACAGCAAATGAGCTGAAGAAATACAAGGCAACAGATACAATCATACTTGCCACTAATGCACCGCATATTGTAGCGGAATACTTGAAGGATCAAAAGAATGTAAAAGTGGTATATGTGCGCTTTAGTGAACGGAACCAAAGTGCCTGGGATTATGTGATCTTTCATATAGCTTTGATACCAGAGGACTATAGGCTAGGCGCATGGCTGCCATCAACCACTAAGTATAAAGCTGAAGTGAGAGGCAAAACACTTTGTGCAGTTATCAAGCGTCCATCTTATGATGATATAAAGGGATATGCAGCATTGAATAAAAAGGATAATGATAGCGCAATAACTTATTTTGCCCGATACTTAATACAAGATCCAAAAAACATATCGATCTTACTTAAAATCGGGCATCTGTTATTTGCACAAAGCAAGGTGGATAGTGCCTTCATGTATCTGAAAACAGCCTATGAAATTGATACAACAGATATTGAGGCTAAAAGAATGTTGGGAATGATATGTGTTATGAAAAATGATTTTAGCAATGCACTTTCTTTTTTCAATAGTATTGTGAAAGAAGACCCAAGCTATGCTGAAGGGTACTTTTATTTAGGTATGGCGTATGAGGGCTTGGGAGATCATGAAACGGCTATATATAATTTTAAAATAGCTGTTAAGGAACCTAGTATAGCCCCTAGATGTTATAGGGTAATGAGTGATATATATAAAAAAAATAATGACATGGCTAATGCAGAAGAAATGTTAGATGCTGCATTGCAGGCCACTCAAAATGCAAGATAATATTGTATCTGTTTTCTTGAGTATTGATAATCATTTACAGTGAATATTTTTTTAATATAAAATAATTATACATTTTATTTTTTCGGAGTGTGTACATTTTTTTTAGAAAAAAAATGAATTTCAGAGAAGTTTGGAATATTTTTTGCTATTAAGTAGGTTCTTCTTATATTTGCCTCCCCTTACTGGGGCTGCTAGCACGTGCACAAAATATTATTGAGTAAATTTTATTGATACAGATATGACCTGTACTGAAAGGTGTCGCCTTTTGGAACAGGATTTTTTTGTTTGTTGTAAAAAGGAGATTTAAGATACTATGGCTATACCACAAAAACGAACCGCTTCCGGTCGTATCAATTTCGGCAAGATACATGATGTAGCTGCTACACCTGATCTGCTGGCCATTCAGCTGCAATCGTTCAAGGACTTTTTTCAGCTGGAAACAACGCCAGATAAGCGTGACAATGAAGGTCTCTTCCGTGTGTTCAAGGAAAATTTTCCTATTACCGATACACGTAACATCTTCGTTTTGGAATTCTTGGATTACTTTATTGATCCTCCCCGTTACACTATAGACGAGTGTATGGAACGTGGACTTACTTATTCAGTACCACTGAAAGCGAAATTGCGCTTAAGTTGTAATGATGAGGAGCACGTAGATTTCGAAACAATTGTACAGGATGTGTTTTTGGGTAATATTCCCTACATGACACCTCGTGGTACCTTTGTTATTAATGGTGCTGAGCGTGTTGTAGTATCACAATTACACCGTTCTCCAGGTGTATTCTTCGGACAGAGCGTTCACCCGAACGGAACGAAGATATACAGTGCCCGTGTGATACCTTTTAAAGGTGCATGGATGGAGTTTGCAACAGACATCAATAATGTAATGTATGCGTACATCGACCGTAAAAAGAAGTTCCCTGTAACTACACTTTTACGTGCTATTGGTTATGAAACAGATAAAGATATACTGGAACTTTTCGGCATGGCTGATGAAGTGAAAGTAGATAAGAAACATTTAGCTGCTAATATAGGCCGTCGTTTGGCTGCACGTGTATTACGTAGCTGGACTGAAGATTTCGTGGATGAAGATACCGGTGAAGTAGTTACTATTGAACGTAATGAGATCGTATTAGATCGTGATAACGTTCTTGATGAAGAAAATGCTGCAATGATCCTTGACATGAAGATCCCTACGATCTTCTTGCAAAAGGAGGAAGTAAGCGGTGATTATTCTATTATCTACAATACATTAAACAAGGATACCTCTAACTCGGAATTGGAAGCTGTTCAGCACATCTACCGCCAATTGCGTGGTTCTGATGCGCCTGATGATGAAACAGCACGTGGTATCATTGAGAAATTATTCTTCAGTGATAAGCGTTATGATCTGGGTGAAGTAGGTCGTTATAAGATCAATCGTAAGTTAGGATTAGATATCAATTTGGATACGAAAGTATTGAGCAGAGAAGATATTATTTCTATCATTAAATATCTGGTTCGTCTGACCAATGGTAAGGCGGAAATAGATGATATCGATCACCTGAGCAATCGTCGTGTACGTACAGTTGGAGAACAACTGTTTGCACAGTTCGGCGTTGGTTTGGCTCGTATGGCACGTACTATACGTGAGCGTATGAATGTGCGTGATAATGAGGTGTTCACACCCATTGATCTGATCAATGCACGAACACTATCATCTGTTATCAATTCATTCTTTGGTACATCACAATTATCACAGTTCTTAGATCAAACGAATCCGTTGTCAGAGATCACGCACAAACGTCGTATCTCAGCTCTGGGTCCCGGTGGTTTGAGTCGTGAGCGTGCGGGCTTTGAGGTTCGTGACGTACACTATAGCCACTATGGTCGTTTATGTACTATTGAAACACCGGAAGGTCCAAACATCGGTTTGATTTCTACACTTTGTGTGCATGCACAGATCAACGAAATGGGCTTTATAGAAACACCTTACCGTAAAGTAAAAGACGGTAAAGTAGATCTGAAACATCATCATTTCCTGAGTGCAGAAGAAGAAGATCTGGCAAAGATCGCTCAGGCGAATGTGCCATTGGATGATAAGGGTAATTTCTTAGAAGAAAAGATCAAATCGCGTCAAACCGGTGACTTCCCGATATTAGATCGAGATGAAGTTGAATTCATGGACGTAGCGCCTAATCAGATCGTAGGTTTAAGTGCATCATTGATTCCGTTCCTGGAGCACGATGATGCCAACCGTGCGTTGATGGGATCGAACATGCAACGTCAGGCAGTTCCGCTTATCCGTCCGCAAGTACCTATAGTTGGTACGGGATTGGAAGCTAAAGCTGCTCGTGATGCACGTATTCAAATACACTCAGAAGGTACCGGTGTAGTAGAATATGTAGATGCAAATGAAATTCATGTTCGTTACGAACGAGGAGAGAAAGAGCGTCTGGTTTCTTTTGAAGATGATCTTAAAATATACACATTAACTAAGTATAAGAAAACGAACCAAAGTACCAGTATCACATTACGTCCATGTGTACGCAAAGGCCAGAAAGTAAAAGAAGGAGACTTCTTGACCGAGGGTTATGCGACTAAGGATGGTGAATTGGCACTAGGTCGTAACCTGAAAGTGGCATTCATGCCTTGGAAAGGTTACAACTTTGAGGATGCGATCGTTATCAATGAAAAAGTAGTACGTGATGACTGGTTTACATCAATACACATTGATGAATATGAACTGGAAGTACGTGATACTAAACTGGGTGAAGAAGAACTGACCCCGGATATTCCTAACGTATCTGAAGAAGCTACTAAGGATCTGGATGAAAACGGTATCATACGTATAGGTGCACACGTAGGTGAAGGTGATATTCTGATAGGAAAGATCACACCAAAAGGTGAAACTGATCCTACTCCGGAAGAAAAACTGTTGCGTGCCATCTTTGGTGACAAAGCAGGTGATGCGAAAGATGCATCTCTGAAAGCAGCGAGTGGTACAGAAGGTACTGTTATCTCTAAGCAATTATTCCAACGTGCTAAGAAGGATAAGAATTCTAAGGTGCGTGAAAAAGCAGCTATTGAGAAAATAGAAAAAGTACACGAAAAGAATATCACTGATCTACAGAACTTCCTTTTTGAAAAACTGGGAATCTTATTGAAAGACAAAACCTCTGCAGGTATCACTAACAACTTCGGTGAATTAGTATTGAGCAAGGGTGGTAAATTCAATTCAAAGACACTGAGTTCTATCGACTATCAAAATGTTAATCCATTAGGATGGACAGGTGATAAAGATACAGATGGTGCTATCAATCAGTTGTTGCACAATTATAACATCAAATTCAACGAAGAATTAGGCCGCTACAAACGCGAAAAATTCAATTTGTCTATCGGTGATGAATTACCTGCAGGTGTATTGAAACTTGCTAAGGTATATCTTGCCAGCAAGCGTAAATTGAAAGTGGGTGATAAGATGGCAGGACGTCACGGTAACAAGGGTATTGTTGCACGTATCGTTCGTGAAGAAGATATGCCGTTCTTAGAAGATGGAACACCAGTAGATATAGTATTGAATCCCTTGGGTGTACCTTCTCGTATGAACCTTGGGCAGATATATGAAACTATCTTAGGATGGGCCGGTGAGAAAATGGGTGTGAAGTTTGCAACACCTATCTTCGATGGTGCATCTGTAGAAGAAATAGCTAACCTTATTGATGATGCAGGTTTGCCTGACTTTGGACATACTTACCTCTATGATGGTGAAACCGGAGAGCGTTTCCACCAGAAAGCAACTGTAGGTATTATCTACATCATTAAACTGCACCACATGGTGGATGATAAGATGCACGCACGTTCTATCGGGCCATATAGTCTTATCACACAACAACCATTAGGTGGTAAAGCACAGTTCGGTGGTCAGCGTTTTGGTGAAATGGAGGTTTGGGCACTTGAAGCATATGGTGCTGCCAACATTCTGCAAGAATTGCTTACTCTGAAATCTGATGATATAGTAGGTAGAGCTAAGACATACGAAGCCATTGTGAAAGGTGACAACGTACCAAAACCAGGTATCCCAGAATCATTCAACGTATTGGTGAATGAGTTGCGTGGATTGGGTCTTGAATTGAAATTCGAATAAGTGATTGATAATCAATAGCAGTAAGCTGTTATTGTAAGTAGTTCTTTATCAGGATGTAATAAGATCAATAGTGTTTATGTTTAAACATAAACACTATTGATACCTGAAAATTTGAATTGGAAACAAAATTATTTTAGGTAATAAATTGAGAGCATAAATCAGAAAGCAACAGTAATCAGATTTATAACTCAAGACTAAATACTCAAACAAAATATGGCTATTAAAAAAGATAATCGTCCTAGGGCAGGGTTTAGCAAGATCACAATTAGCTTAGCTTCTCCTGATACTATTTTGGATCGTTCTTATGGCGAGGTGTTAAAGCCTGAAACTATCAACTACCGTACATACAAACCTGAACGTGATGGTTTGTTTTGCGAAAAAATATTCGGTCCGGTAAAGGATTACGAATGTTATTGCGGTAAATACAAACGTATCCGATATAAGGGTATCGTATGTGACCGTTGTGGTGTAGAAGTAACTGAAAAGAAAGTACGTCGTGAACGTATGGGACACATCAAATTGGTGGTACCTATCGTTCATATCTGGTATTTCAAATCACTGCCAAATAAGATCGGTTATTTATTGGGTGTTAGTTCTAAGAAGCTAGAAGGTATTGTATACTACGAACGTTATGTAGTAGTACAAGCCGGTGAAGCGGATGATCTGGTGCGCCAAAAATTGAATCTGAAGGATTCTGAAGATACACACCAACAATTGCTTACAGAAGATGAGTATCTGGAAATACTGGATACAATATCTAAAGATAATCAGCACTTACCTGACGAAGATCCTAATAAATTCATCGCTAAGATGGGTGCTGAAGCTGTACATGCATTATTATCTCGTATAGATCTTGACCAACTGTCTTATGATCTGCGTAATGCTGCAGCCAATGAAACATCTCAACAACGTAAACAAGAAGCTCTGAAACGCCTGAGCGTAGTAGAAGCTTTCCGTGATGCGAATACGAGAGTGGAAAATCGTTTGGAATGGACTGTAATGCAGTATATACCGGTTATTCCACCTGAATTGCGTCCGTTAGTACCATTGGATGGTGGTCGTTTTGCGTCATCAGATCTGAATGATCTGTATCGTCGTGTTATCATCCGTAACAATCGTTTGAAACGTTTGATAGAGATCAAAGCCCCTGAAGTGATCTTACGTAATGAAAAACGTATGTTGCAAGAAGCGGTTGATTCTTTGTTTGATAACAGCCGTAAATCAAATGCTGTAAAAGCAGAAGGTGGACGTGCATTGAAATCACTTTCGGATGTACTGAAAGGTAAACAAGGTCGTTTCCGTCAGAACTTATTAGGTAAACGTGTTGACTATTCCGGTCGTTCGGTTATTGTGGTAGGCCCTGAAATGAAATTGCATGAGTGTGGTTTACCTAAGGATATGGCTGCAGAATTATTCAAGCCATTTATCATTCGTAAACTGATAGAAAGAGGAATAGTAAAAACTGTAAAGAGTGCGAAGAAACTGGTTGAGCGCAAAGAGTCAGTAGTTTGGGATATCCTGGAAAATGTACTAAAGGGTCATCCGATCTTGCTGAACCGTGCCCCAACTCTTCACCGTTTGTCTATACAGGCATTCCAACCAAAACTGATCGAAGGTAAAGCGATCCAATTGCACCCACTCGTTTGTTCGGCGTTCAACGCGGATTTCGATGGTGACCAAATGGCGGTACACGTTCCATTGAGCAATGCTGCAATATTGGAAGCTCAGTTATTAATGCTTGCTTCACATAACATTTTGAACCCTCAGAATGGTACACCTATCACCCTTCCTTCTCAGGACATGGTACTAGGTCTGTATTATATCTCTAAGGGTAAGAAATCTACCCCTGAGGAAATAGTAAAAGGAGAAAACAAGTCATTCTATAGCGCTGAAGAAGTTATCATCGCTAATAATGAAGGACGTGCTGATCTGCATGCATGGATCAAGATAAAAGTGAACATGCGTAATAAAGATGGTCAACTGGAAAAACAGATCATCGATACGACAGTTGGACGAGTTATATTTAATCAATTCGTACCTAAGGAAAATGGTTTCGTAAATGCACTTCTTACTAAGAAGTCACTTCGTGAGATCATCGGACAAATACTTAAGAATACAGATATCCCTAAGACAGTACAATTCCTTGATGATATCAAAACATTAGGATTCCGCACAGCCTTCCGTGGTGGATTGTCGTTCAACATTAAAGATCTAACAGTTCCTGCTATTAAGGAAGAATTGATCAACGCAGCGCAAGGTGAAGTAGATGATGTGTGGGAAAACTACAACAGCGGTCTTATTACGAATAACGAGCGATATAACCAGATCATTGATATTTGGTCTCGTGTGGATACACGTGTTACTGAAACATTGATACGAGAAATGGCAGCAGATAAACAAGGTTTCAACTCTGTTTATATGATGCTAGATTCAGGTGCACGTGGTTCTAAACAACAAGTAAAACAGCTGGCAGGACTTAGAGGTCTGATGGCTAAACCTCGTCGTAGTGGATCATCAGGATCTGAGATCATTGAAAATCCGATCCTTTCAAACTTTAAAGTAGGTTTGAGTGTATTGGAGTACTTCATCTCTACACACGGTGCGCGTAAGGGTCTTGCGGATACAGCCTTGAAAACGGCGGATGCAGGTTACCTGACACGTCGTTTGGTGGATGTGGCGCAAGATGTGGTGATAAATGAAGAAGATTGTGGTACACTACGTGGTATTGCTACTTCTGCATTGAAAGACAATGAAGAAATAGTAGAGCCATTGTACGATCGTATATTAGGACGTACATCACTTCATGATATTTACGATCCATTGAACGATGAACTTATAGCTCGTGCCGGTGAAGAAATAACTGAAGATATTGGTAAACGTATAGACGACAGTGTTATTGATACAGTAGAAATTCGTTCAGTTCTTACATGTGAAAGCCGTCGTGGCGTATGTGCAAAATGTTATGGTAAGAATCTGGCAACAGGTTACATGACACAGAAAGGTGATGCTGTTGGTATCATCGCAGCACAGTCTATCGGTGAACCTGGTACACAGTTGACACTTCGTACATTCCACGTGGGTGGTGTGGCTGGTTCTTCTGCTATTGAATCTCAATTAGTAGCACGTTTTGATGGTACTATCCAATTTGATGGTTTACGTACTACGAAATTCAAGGATGCTGAAGGTGAAGATCAAGTTGTGGTAATAGGCCGTACCGGAGAAATGCGTATTGTAGATGTTGCTAATGATCGTTTATTGATCACCAACAATATACCTTATGGTTCTATACTGAAGGTGAATAACAACACTAAGGTTGCAAAAGGTGATGTTATTTGTACATGGGATCCGTTCAATGCGGTTATCATATCTGAGATCACCGGTAAAATACGTTTCGAACATGTTATCGAAGGTGTTACTTACCGTGAAGAAGCAGATGAGCAAACAGGTCACCGTGAGAAAGTGGTTATTGAAACAAAAGATAAGACCAAGATACCTTCCATCTTTATCGATGGTAAGGAAACTAAATCGTACAACTTACCTGTAGGGTCACATATCATCATCTCTGATGGTGATAGTGTTCACAACGGACAGGTTATCGTTAAGATACCACGTGTAATGGGCCGTAGCCGAGATATCACGGGAGGTCTGCCGCGTGTAACTGAACTGTTTGAAGCACGTAACCCAAGTAATCCGGCAATTGTTGCTGAGATAGATGGTGTTGTAACATTTGGTTCTATCAAGCGTGGTAACCGTGAGATCATCGTTGAATCTCGTGAAGGTTTGGTGAAGAAATATCTTGTTCCACTTACACGTCATATCATGGTACAAGATGGTGACTTCGTGAAGGCGGGTACATCATTATCTGATGGCGCTACTACACCTAGCGATATTTTGGCAATCAAGGGACCATTTGCTGTACAAGAATATCTAGTAAATGAAATACAAGAAGTATATCGTCTACAAGGTGTGAAAATCAATGATAAACACATTGAAGTAATTGTACGTCAGATGATGCGTAAAGTTACTATCATGGATCCGGGAGATACTAAGTTCTTGGAAGATGATACAGTTGATAAATTCGACTTTATGGTTGAAAATGACTGGATCTATGACAAGAAGGTTGTAACTGACGCAGGAGATTCTGAAAAATTACATCCTGGGCAAATAGTGATGGTACGTGAGGTGCGCGAAGAGAATAGTTTACTGCGTCGTGCAGATAAGAAACTGGTTCAATATCGTGAAGCTACACCTGCTACATCTTCACCATTGTTGTTAGGTATCACTAAGGCGTCATTAGGTACACATAGCTGGATATCAGCAGCATCATTCCAGGAAACTACTAAGGTTCTTTCTCAAGCCTCTATTAATGGTAAGAGTGATGATCTATTAGGTCTGAAAGAAAACGTTATTACAGGTAACCTCATCCCGGCAGGTACAGGTATGCGTGAATTCGATGATCTAGTAGTAGGTTCTAAAGAAGAATTTGAATTGCTGATGGCTAATCGTGATGTACTTCAGTTCGACGAAGAAGAATAGTAATTAATAGTATTATTATACCAATAGCGCCTCGATTGATCGAGGCGCTTTTTTTTGTGAAAGTATACGGCATGAAAAATAGCCACTCATGGAGTGGCTATTAAAATTTAAACAAGATCAATTAACGACCTTGAATATAGTTATTCAGATCTTCTTTGCTAGAGCTAAAACTAAATATGTTTGCTACGTTGAAATAGTTTTTAGGATCAGTACAATGATCATAAGCAAATTTTGCAAAGTCCATTCTGCTATCATCAAAACTAAACTTCTTACATAGTTGAATGATCTGGTTGGTACTTAAGCAATTGGATCCGGCGACTTGTTTTGCAATAGAAAGCCTCGTTTCATCAAATCCTTCATTGTTAAGTGTAGACATCGCATTGTTAAAATCAACACCACTCATTGGAAATTGATTTTTACAGCCTACTTGAGCAGCCTGTACTGGTGGAGTAGTATTGTTATAACTATTGTTGTTGTAACCGGTAGAAGTGTTAGTGCTTTGCACTGTTGTAGTGGTAGTAGTGCTACTACTTTGTAATAGTGGATCATTAATAGATACATTTACACCCATACCTCCTACATTCATGTTGATATTACCTGCATTAGGATTATTAGTAGTTGTGGTTGTACGTGTTACAGTTGTTTGTTGTACAGGAGCATTTTGTTCTACCACCACTTGTTGAACAGGAGGCTGAGAGCGGCCGTTATGTACTACATATACATTGGATGGAACAATAAAATCAGGTTGAATAGGAATGGCTGAATAGTATTTCAGAGCTACTTTGCCATTTTTGTCTTTTTTGATCTTATAAGTAACATCCATAAAGACATTATTAAAATCTGTGATCATCAAATGGCTCTTAGATACTTCCGGAATATTTTGATCCTCGAAAATGATCTTGGCATTATAATAAGGTTGAGGTAGGTCCTCTATACGTAAGTTGGTCTGAGCCACATTATTCTGTTTCTCACCATTAAGGATCAAATAGAATTTATCGCCATCCTCAGAGAAGATAGTAAGGTTACCGGTAGTTTGTGGCATTTGTGCATATGCTGAAAATGCACTAAATAAAATGGTACAAAATAAGAGTAGCTTAATTCTCATATACTTATTAGTTGTTGATTTTTGAATGTATAAATATAATAATGACTTACTAAAATAGTAGTTTTCAAATATCTGTTTAATAACCACAAAACTATTTATCTTAAGTTTATAATATAGTTGTTTTTATATAAATTTAGGACAAAGTATCATTTTTATATGAATAAAAGAGCCAAAATAATATCATACTTTGCTTGTGGAACCATACTGGGTATATCTATTATGGCATTCTTTGCCTTTAAACCAGTAGATAAATCTCCAAATATTGATGCTGCTGATTATGGAGATTCCCGAGGTGATGGTCGCTCATTATACAAATGGTATCCTCCTGAATTACCAAAAACATTGGATTTTGCAGGTGAAAAGATGCCACTGGAAAAATGGGATGTTCGTGAGCGTTTAGAAAGAGAAATGATGATCAATTATTACATGCATGGCAGCACTTTGTATATTCTGAAACTATCAACCAGATACTTTCCTTTAATTGAAGAACGACTTAGAGCAAATGGAGTGCCGGATGATTTCAAATATGTATGTGTGGCTGAAAGTTCATTACAACAGAGCAGTTTATCACCTGTAGGTGCCGCAAGTTTTTGGCAATTCATGAAAGAAACAGCACCTCATTATAAGCTGGAAGTGAATAATGAAGTAGATGAACGCTTTAATATCAGAAAGGCTACTGATGCGGCATGCGATTATTATAAAGAAGCCCATAGCAAATTTGGCAGCTGGACAGCTGCAGCTGCCTCATACAATTGTGGTATGGCCGGATATGCAAGCCAATGTGATTTTCAGAAAGCATCTAATTTTTATGATCTTGCTTTTCCGGAAGAGACCAATAGATACATCTACCGCATAGCTGCATTAAAATATATAATTGTAAACGCACGTAATCTTGGATTGGTAATTTCGGGGAACGAAGCATATAAACCTATCAAAACCAAAAGTGTAATAGTTGATGCCAGTATCACTAATTTGGCTGATTTCGCGATAGAACATGGTAGTAATTATAAAATGCTAAAGTTGTTGAATCCTTGGTTAAGAGCCCATACCCTAACTGTAAAACCCGGAAAGACCTATACAATTGAATTTCCGATAGATACACCATTAGATACTCAATATTAGAAGGCCTCCTTTTTGATTGTTTGTATATAAGTAATTTATTAGCTTTAGAGAAATATTAGCTAATGCGTATACTTCATGCATTGATATTAATGCTCATTACAGCAATGCTGGTATTCCTATTGGATAGGCC
>JBAWXE010000056.1:0-17480 GCA_037144255.1 Bacteroidota bacterium
CTATACATTAGAACCTAAAAACATAATCAATGAGAAGCTATACATCAAATTTAATAGTGATAAGTAAGATCTTTAGCCTTGTTTTTCTTTTATTTTTCACGGAAAGGGGTCTAGCACAAACATGGACCGCCAAATCTGATTTTATAAATGGCGAAAGTGATTATGCCTATGCGTTCACGATCAATGATAGCATTTATGTAGGAAACACTCAAGGTCTTGGCTTTTATAAATATGACCCTATCAACAACCTATGGAGTACAAAAGCGAATGTACCGGCCGCATTAAATAACAGATGGGCAGGGATAGGATTTGCGGTGAATGGAAAGGGATATATGATAGGAGGAGTGAATGCAAGTGGGATTTGTACTAACGATGTATGGGAGTATGACCCCATAACAGATACCTGGATACAAAAGACGGATTTTCCGGGTGGTAAAAGGATGAGTGCAGGGTATTTTGTAATAGGTAGTAAAGTATATATAGGAGGAGGAGTAGACACTACTAACCTTATAGGCTTGTCTGTTACCACACCTAAAAATGATTTCTGGCAATATGACCCAGCCACAGATGCATGGACATCTAAAGGCCATATACCCTATGATTCAAGCTATCTGGAGGCACCCTTTGCATTCAGCATAGGTAGCAAAGGATATTTATCCTGCGGACGACATTTTAGTTTGTATAACGGATCTTATGGCTATGTATATGAGGACTCGACATTTCAGTATGATACATTGATGAATACATGGACACCTGTAGCATTGTTTACAGGAGCAAGAAGATTTGCAGGAGTATCGTTTGTGCTGAACAATATAGCCTATTGCGGAACAGGATTAAGCCAAAGCAGTAGCTATGATTGTTTTAGTGATTTTTTCAGTTTCGATCCAATTGCAAATTCGTGGACTGCCCTGCCTACAACAACATTTGCGAGCAGAGGCTTTGGAATGGCCACTACAATAAGTACGGGAAAAGCATTTTTCGGTACAGGCTGGTGTTACCCCAGTGGCACTGCATTCTATAAAGACTGGTGGGAATTTTCGCCCACATCTACAGGTATCACAAATGAGCCGGTCAATAATGTGGGTATAACATGTTTCCCGATTCCATGTAATGATGAACTGAATGTAGAGATAAACACCCACGATATAAGGGGGTATACTTATAGCATCTATAATTTACTAGGGCAACTGAAAATAGAAAATGAATTATCCGACAATAAGAAAATCCGAACCACTACATTAGCAGAAGGTAATTATATACTGATGCTAAGAGGAGCGGGTAGTGAATATCATCAGATCTTCAGAGTAGTGAAATGAGGAGCTTATAGATCAATATGCATACAGAATAGGTTCAATTATTGGGTATCAGTATCTGAAATGTGAAAGTTAGATGATCTATTTACCCAACCGCAAGATTGGATACAGGAGCTGCGTAGACTGAAAACATACGCTGAACTCGGGTATTTTAATAATTTTTACTTCAATTAAAAATTATTATATTTACTATATCTTATTCTTATGAAAAAACTACTATTCTTTCTTCTGCTGATTACAAGTGCAAATGTAGATGCACAGAATTATCAATGTTTACAAACCGGAGTGAAGAGATATTTTATAGATAGTACGGGATACTTACGCGGCATGCGTGTAGACTCAGTAAGAACACAAGGAAGTAATAATGTGTACTATCCATTTCATACATTAAGAGGTATCTATGATCAGAATAATACACCCTCTAGTGTGTTACTTGACTCCAATGGGGGGAGCTGGTTGGGTAAGCATGTTATTGAATATATGGATGGTACTTTTGTTTTTGACAATTTATGGAATGATAGCACTATCATCAAATCAAAAGCAAATGTGGGTGAAAGTTGGATATTCTATCATGACACATCCAATTTATATTATTTGGCTACAGTTACAGAGATCGATTCGATGACAGTATTAGGCAGTTTAGACTCTGTAAAGAAAATTACATTACATGCCTACAATGGCTCTTCAATCAACTATAATCATCCCCTAAATAACTATCAAATTTTCATTTCAAAGATTCATGGCTTCGTAAAAATATTTGATTTATATACTTTCCCATATCATCAACCTGATACAACATATATCGGGAGTAATTGGCATGGTTATGGTTATGATTATTATTTAGACCATACTGGTGTACAGCAATTTTCATTAATAAATTTTATTAATCCAACTGATAGACAGTTATATGATTATAACGTAGGTGATATATATGAGTATCAATATGAACCTCAAATTTGTATTACCTTGATAGGTTTTGTTGAACCACCTCAAGTATTTGTAGATACAATTACTTATAAAGCCATTTTTCCTGACTCTACTGTCTATAATGTACATGTTTCTCTGTATTCACCAAGCTGTTACGCTTGCACTTCGGCTGTATTTTATTCTGATACAAGTTATATTGGTTCTTCTGCTATTAAGGACAGATATTTAATTGATACTACCCATATGCCTGAAGAAGCAAGTTTTAATACCAATCATTTTTATAATTATTATCCCAATGATACCACTTTTTGCTATGCATCACCTGCTTATGAAATGCGTAGCAATAATTTATACGGGCACTATTTTGTACACCCATTTGAGCAACCAAATGATCATTCAATATATAAAATTGGACTTGGTAGAATTGCATATGAAAACTACTTTGATCCAGGAGATTGTTTTAATCATGAATCAGATTATCTAACATTCTACCATAAGATAACAAATAATTGCGGTAATTATGGCGTACCTACTACAGGAATAGATAAAATAGAATTAGCTGAAAATCAGATTGTTATATATCCAACCCCTATTAATGATATTCTCCATATAGATAACCTCAACGAAACCACACACTATCGTCTTTTTAATATGCTAGGTATTAACTTACAAGAAGGCACATTCATTTCCCGAAATAACTCTATTTCTACTCAGATGCTGCCATCAGGTATCTACTTATTACAATTGGTAAACTCTACAGAAAGGGTTTCTATTAAGCAAATTTTCAAAAAATAGCTTGCTCCGTTGTTTGTGGAAACACCAAAATGGCGGAAACGAAAAAAACTACGCACGACGGGGAACACCACTATTCTCCTACAATGTAAGTGTACGAACAATGTCCTTTATACTCATTACGATAAACCAAATGCCCATTAAAAATAAAACAAACCAAGTAATATAAGCTCTTAACCATTTTACTTTATTCCAACCTTTGTAGAAATCAGGGTTTTTTCTATCCCATGAATTTGACCGAATGCCTAAGAAGCACAATCCGAAGCCCTCTATACAATGTGCTATATTGGGGACCTGACTAGAAACAAGCCATCCGATAAGTATCAAAACACAGCCTGTGAATAAATATTTATTCATAAAAAGCTATTCTACTACATGCTTAATAAGGTAAAATTTTTTTGCATGGTTATAGATATTTTCTATGTCCTTTTGACCTGAACAGATCTTCCATATACCGATATTAGGATCTAAGCAATAGCAAAGTTTTATTTTATACTTTTTGTGATTTAAATTATAGGTTCCTATTAAAAGAATATATTGATTAATGTTTTCTAAGTATAAATGGCTATCAAAAGTAGCATATCCGCAATTGATAACATAGCATTGATCGCTTAAAAGTGAAGTGGAAACTTGTCCTGCATCAATGTGTGGCTTGCTATATATACCATAGGATTTGATCAAATAATGGACTGTAATATTCACATCTGTTACATCTCTTTTACTTTTATTACAAATAGCGACATTGATAATCAATGAATCATTCGTTTGATGAATCATAATACCCTTATTAGGTGCGATGCAAATGGTATTAGTAGTATCAATTGCTATAGCATAAGAATTCATTGTTGAAAATATCAAGCATAAAAAAAGGGAATGATTAATTATACGCTTCATTAAGTTATTTATATCTGTAAGGTACAATTTTGATCATTGTTGTATATTATTCTACATTCTAGGATAATTATTGTTAGTCAGGAAATATGAATGTTATAACATAGAGTATGACCTGATATTGCCTATAGGTGAATAATTATGAGCTGAATAGCCTGTGATATTTGAGTTTTTTTGAATAATTTACGGTCAAATTGCATATATTATAAAGATCGGACCTGTCAATTTTTTATATAATGAAAAAAGTTTTAACAAAAAGTGCATTTCGGACATGTGTGATCATGCTAATGATCTGCGGGATGAGTATAGCAAGTTATCAGTTGCGAGCACAAACATATTTTATAAATGAAGGCTTTAATACTGCCAGTGGTACAACAGCACCGATAGGTTGGACTATAAAAGCGAATAGTGGTGCAGCTGCAGATTTTTGGCGTTTTGATAATCCGGGAAATAGAGTTGCCGGAGCACCTGTAAGTGGAAAGTTTGCCATATTTGACAGCGAGCATTATGGTACAATGACCAATGAAGATGTAGCGCTAGAATCGCCAACTTTTAGTACTGCTGGTAATAATAGAATTCTGATGCAGTGGGATCAGGTTTTTCCCGGAGTGATACAGCCGGGAGTAGACAGTATCAGTGTAGAAGTAAATGATGGTATAGTATGGCATAAGGTGTATGGCATATCTACATTTTCTACAACACCAGTAAATAGCCTTAGTAGCCCCAGTATAGATATCAGTGCCTATGCTGCCAATAATACACAAGTAAAGGTACGTTTCAGATATACAGGTAATTTTTCGACCTGGTGGATAGTGGATAATGTAAAAGTATGCACAACGAGTGATCATGATCCTGTATTTACCGGAGGTGCTAACCAAACTATTACAGCCTGCCAAAACACTAATTTAGACCTGAATAATTTATTGAAAGTAAATGATGCAGATGCAGGACAAACACTTAGCTGGACAGTACTAACACCACCAATACATGGGTCATTAAATAATAACAGTGCCAATAGTACCAGCAATGCAGGGAATGTAGTACCTACAGGTTTTATTTATACACCGCTTAGTGGTTTTGCATCCGGCTTACAGACAGACGATCAAATTGTGTTTCAAGTAAGTGATGGTATAGTGTCTACGACTACTACCGTTAACATACACGTTCCGCCTGCGCCTACAATTACTATACAACCATACAGCATGAGTGTGATGGAAGCTGATAATGCAGGTTTCTCAGTAGGATTATCCAATACTATGGGTGCTATATACCAATGGCAAGAAGATCAGGGGGGCGGATTTGTGAACCTCAGTAATGGTGGTATGTATAGTGGTGTTACCAGTGCTAGTCTGTTAGTATCAGGTGTAACAGCCGGAATGAATACCTACCAATATAGGTGTATAATATCATACGGATGTACCAACAATGATACGTCCAATGCTGCAATTTTGATCGTAACACCAACGGCTGCTACACCGGTAGTACAGTTTGCAAACGGAGACATACAAACAATAACTTTTTGTGCTAACTCCATTAAAAATAATGTAAGCGGATGGTTCAATACTAGTGTACCCTATAATGGACAATCACTGAGCTATAGTGTATTGACAGATCCTAATCATGGTAATATAGATGCTACGTTTGGGATACCGTTTAATGTGAATACGGTGTTTTCTAATCCATTATTTTTTACGGGTAATTCATTTACCTATACCCCAGATAATAATTATGTAGGAATGGATACTGTTATTATACAAGTAACAGATGGAGTAAGCATTAGTACGAGTACGATATATATAACTATAAATCCGGTACCTGATGTATCTGCAATTAGCAATAAGATGTATTGTAATGGTAATGCTACCACCATAGTGCCGTTAACAGGTAGTGTAACCGGTAGTTATTTTAATTATTTTACTTCAGGATCACCTATTACTAGTGGAGCGGGTGATGTGCCATCTTTTATTGCCAGAAACAATAACGGTGCACCAGTTACCTCACAGATAGGTATTGTACCGTTCTATACTAATGCAGGAACAACTTGTAAAGGTGATACAGGATATTATCATGTAACAATTTTCCCTACACCAAGGGTAGTTAGACACGACACAGTGTTATGCAATAATGTGGCAACTAATATTCAGATACAATCCAATTTACCACCCACATTTGCATCTAATGTCACTTATGACTGGACTAATGATAATACCAATATTGGACTGGGTAATAATGGCAGTGTAGGATTCCCTGCCTTTACAACAACTAATACCACATCAGGACCTGCAACAGCAGCTATTACAGGTAAGATTAGTATTACACCTACATATACTGATAATACGAGTGGTTTTAGTTGTCAAGGACCAAGTGAAACATTTTCAATAACAGTATTACCCAATGCCACTATAGACCCAATTGCAGATCAATATTATTGTATAGGAGCTACTACAAACGCAATTACACTTAGCGGGACAGGTACCCAATACCAATGGTTGAATGGTACTCAATGGGTTATAGATACAACAGTTGCCAATGCCAGCGTGCCTACTATTGGTAATATACCTTCGTTTGTTGCCGGCGAGGTTTTAGGTGTGCCAACTAATCATTTAGCACCAATTACAGTATTTACTACCTATACATATGGAGGATCGACTTGCAGTAGTACAAATTCGCAGACATTTTATTTTCATACAGATCCATTACCTGTTATAGATAGTATCCCAGACCAGACAATATGTAATGGTACTATTAGCCCAACTATTTCTATTACCAGTGTTATACCATCTACCTATATTTGGACTTGTAGTGATACTACAATAGGACTAGCGGCTAGTGGTGCCGGTGATATACCTTCATTTTTGGCAGTGAACAATGGTATAACACTTAAAACAGCCACTATAACAGTTACACCAACAGCTATTTCTGTATTGGCTTGTAGCGGTCCTGTAATGACCTTTACTATTACAGTAGTTCCAACACCTACCGTGAACCAAGTTCCTGATCAACCATATTGTTATGGTGCCACCACCAATCCAATAATTTTAACAGGAGTTCATACAGAATATGACTGGACCAATGGAACAATATGGAATATTGGTGGAGTTACTAATAATGGTTCGGTGACCATAGGCATTGGAAATGTTCCATCTTTCGTTATTCCTGCCTATACAGGGGGCACAACTATTTCATTCCCAATAACTGTTACTCCTATATATACCTACCAAGGAAAAGTATGTAATGGCAGTAATCTTATGACATTCAACTATGTTGTAGATATACCTGCTCATATAGATCCAATACAAAGCCAAGTATTATGTAATGGTACCATTACTACTGATATTATCATGACAGGTAGTAATAGTGGTAATACTTTATTTAACTGGAGTAATAGTGATACTACAATAGGTTTAACCGCTAGCGGTACTGGAGAAATTCCACCATTTACAGCTATCAATACAGGTAATGCACCTGTTACTGCAACAATAACAGTTACACCACAATCTACTGTTGGACTTATGTGTAATGGTACCCCAACTACATTTACTATTACCGTAAATCCTACACCCACAGTTGATACTATTTCAGACCAGCATTATTGTGCTGATATAGCTTCAACTCCTATACATTTTACAGGCTATGTTCCTGGTACACAATTTTCATGGTCTGGTGCTGTAAATAATCCTGCAACTGCATCGGGCACAGGAGATATATCTCCTTATACAACAGTCAATAACGGGATCACACCGTTATCAGATTTGATCTATATAAGCCCGTCTTATACCTATGCAGGACTTACTTGTTATGGTACTATTAGTAGTTTTCAAATAAATGTAGAGCCTCATCCTACAGTGAATGCAACAACTGATATTGTTACTTGTAATGGTGTAAGTACAGGAGCTATTAACTTTAGTGGTGCAGTTCCCGGCACTGTATTCAACTGGACCAATGACAGGACCACTATAGGTTTAGTCGCAAACGGCACAGGCGATATTGGTTCATTCATTGCTTCTAATAGTGTAGCCTCTATTATTGCAGGTACTATCATCACTACACCAACATATACTAATTCAGGCCTTACATGTAGTGGAACGCCCGATACATTTACCATATCTGTAAACCCTGCAACTGTAAGTGTTAATAACATTCCTAATCAAGTGTTGTGTTCCGGTTCTACAACAACTGCGATCAATTTTAGTGGTAGTGCACCAGGTACAGTTTATAACTGGGCTAATAGCAATCCGGCTATAGGGCTTAGTACCAATAGTGCAGGGGATATAGCTCCTTTTACAGTGGTTAACTCCGGCACTACAGTTCTAGCCTCTACCATTTCAGTTACCCCGGTATATGCTGTTTCTGGTGGTACCTGTACCGGCACTACTAAATCATTTACCATAACGATCAATCCAAAACCTACTATTAACCCTATACCCGACCAAGTATTGTGCAATAACACCATGACATCGGCAAGTTTTAGTAGTAGTGTACCGGGTACTGTTTTTGATTGGATCAATTCTGCACCCGGTATCGGGTTGATATCAACCGGTACAGGTAATATTCCTGCTTTTTCAGCTATCAATAATGGCACTCTTCCTGTTATAGCTTCTGTTAATGTAACATCAACATATACTAATGCAGGCCTAGCGTGCCCTAGTACCCCTAGCAGCTTTACTATTACTGTTAATCCTACCACTTCGGTAGACCCTGTACCAGATCAATTGATCTGTAGTGGAACATCCACAACATCTGTCAATTTTACCGGTGGTTTATCGGGTACCATTTATAGCTGGACCAATAGTGCGCCATCTATAGGGCTTGTAAATAGTGCTACTGGTAATATTGCATCATTCGTTGCTAACAATTTCACACAAGCTATTGTCAATGCAAATATTGTAGCTACACCTTTATATACTAATGCAGGCGTGACTTGCACCGGTAATCCTATAGCGTTTACCATAACAGTTAATCCTGCACCTATTGTTAGTTCAGTTCCTAATCAGGTATTATGTGCTGGTACAGCTACAGCAATTGGTTTTAGTGGTGGGGCAGCAGGTACTGTATATAATTGGACCAATAACAATACCTCTGTAGGTATCGCTGCATTAGGCAGCGGAGATATTACCAACTTTATTGCAACAAATAATGATACTATTCCGGCAGTTGCTACCTTACAAGTTACTCCTTCATTTACATATAGTGGACTCACTTGTACAGGTTTGCCTTCTACCTCTATTATGACAGTAAATCCTAATCCTACTGTTGATGCTGTTTTAGATCAAGTAATATGTCATGGATATCCTTCAACACCTATTAATTTTACAGGTTCAGTACCAGGTACCTTATATACATGGGGGAATAACAATCCATCTATAGGTATCATTTCCTCCGGCACAGGCGATATCCCTTCTTTCATTGCTACTAATCCAAGTAATGTATCTTCATTCGCAACATTTACTGTTACACCTTCTTATACCAGTAGTGGTGTTACTTGTACAGGCTCGCTTACATCTTTCAACATATCAGTGAATCCTACTACTACATCTTCGTTAAGTATCACTAGCAATAACAATAATATTACAGCAGGAGATACTGTTACTTTTACCGCTGTAACCAGTGTAGTAGGTGGTATTTTTCAATGGCAAATAAATGGTATCAATGTGGGTACCAATAGTAATACATTTACTTATACTCCTATCAGCGGTGATAATGTGAAATGCATAGTAACCTCACCGGTAGGTGTTTGCTATTCTTCTATTATCACTACCAGCAATACTATCCTTATGATTGTCAATGCACCACCAACTCCATTGCTATCATTATCAGCAGGTGGAATCAGTATTGCATCTCCGGGTACAGTAATTCCAATTAGTGTTAGTCTTAGCAATGCAGGTAATAATTACACCATCATTTGGTATAATAAAGGTGTTCCTTTCGATACTATCTTTGCGCCGGCCACTGCTGCAACTTTTACTAAAGATGGGGTTACAGATACTATAGTAGCAAAAATATATGTTCCTTATCCGGGCTTTATTGATTCGGCACTATCAAATCCATACATATTTTATACGGACCTTTCTGTAGGTAATGTAAATGGCTTTCGCTCCATATTTGTTTATCCAAATCCTACAATGGATCAATTGCATATTGATAATGTTCAAGGACTTACATCTTACAGAGTATTCAATATAGTAGGTGTTAATGTATTGGAAGGTAATTTTGAAAAGGGTAGTAACCAACTATCGCTAGGTACAATAGCATCTGGTGTATACATGATGGAATTGAATAACTCTCAGGGTGAAAAAGCTATAGTAAGAATCATTAAACAATAAAAAATCGCCCAACTTTTAGAAACTAAAAGTTGGGCGATAATATTGTTCTATTTTCATTATTAGGAAACTTCTTCTGTAAAATGAATACCGTAATGTGCTAATTCTGTTAGCAATGGGCGATATACCAAGGGCATATTAGGTATTAATACTCCCTTTGGTGGGTTGATCTTCTTGTTTAAAACCATTCTAGCCAATATACCCATTGGTAAACCAACTGTTTTAGCCATAGCAGAGAATTCTTTATTCTCTCCCTTTATCACCATGGTACTGGTAAGTTTTACTTTAGCATCTTTATGTACATAGTCTACCTCATGTTGCATCACAACCATGTCCTTTTCTTTAGGACCCATATCCCATTTTTCTAACAACAGATCTAATAATATTTCTGAAGAAGTAGAATTTTTTCTATTGATGATCTTTTGATTAAATAGTCCCAACCATGATAACATGGACATTACTTTATCATCAGTAGTGATATTCAGTTTATGAGCCACGTGGGCTTGCAATGAAATGTTGCTTTCTGTATGTCCGGTTTTTTTACTGATCCAGGCAGCATAGGATAAGGTACTTGTATCCATTACATCTGTTTCATCAGGCAGCCCTAATGCAACAATGGCATTCCATCCTTTACAAAAATCAGGATATCGTAATGTAGCTCTTATGAAAGTTTTAATATCAGGTACATCATATAGTTCCAGATATCTTAAAGAATCTCTATTAGGGTAATATGCTAATGCACCTACACCATCTACCTTTATTTTTTTATTGTTCTCAAACATCTTCTCATAAGATGTATGTACATGCTTTCCTTGTTGTAGATACTGAGCACCATCCTTACCGGCTGTTACCACATTCTTTGGATTCCAACTAAATTTATAATGCCAAGGATTAGTATCATTTTCAGGTGCTACCAAACCGCCGCAGTAAGACTTGAAAGATGTGATAGAACCGGCCACACGTTGTATACTGTGTATGATTTGATTAGCTGTCATATGATCTATGCCCGGGTCCAGTCCCATTTCACACATGAACATAAGACCTGCTTCCCGCACAGCTAGATCCATTTCTTTCATCTCTTCAGAGATATAAGAAGATGTGATAAGGTTCTTTCTATGTTTTAAACAGTCTTTTGCAAGGTGTATATGCAATTGAGGGGGCATTAGAGAGACTACAATGTCAGCTTTCATCACAAGTGGTTCACGCTCAGTGGCATTCGTAATATCAATTACAGCCATTTCTCCGTGAGGATTCCCCTTTATTTTTTCTAGTATTGCTTCTGCGCTACCATCAGCTACAATAATCTTCCATTTATTTCGCGGAGCGTGTGATAACAAATAGTGAATGAGGTAAATAGATGATTTACCAGCACCGGCAACCAATATAGTTTGCATAGATTTATTCAAAAGTATCTATATAATTAGTCTGAAAGAAATGGGTATTTTTACCCAAATTCACCATCAAAAATAATAGTATTGTTTGTTAATTACAATCTTTATTTTATTTATATATTTCACATATCTATTTAATACCATGCAATTATTTCTGTAATTTGGAAATCATACGATATAAGTATAGAAAACCTTAATGCGTTATGCATAGGTACAATGGGAGAAATACTTAATATAAAATTTATAGGCATTGGAGATAATTACCTAAAAGCTACGATGCCTGTTAATGATAACTCTCGTCAAACCTACGGTTTACTTCATGGTGGTGCTTCAGCTGCCCTTGCAGAAACTGTGGGCAGTATAGCATCTTCTCTTTGTATTGATCTTGAAAAAAAGATGTGTGTAGGAATAGAAATTAATTGTAATCATGTAAGAGGCAAAAAGGAGGGAATAATCACTGCCACTGCTGAACCATTATATATTGGTGCTACTTCTCATGTATGGGATATAAAGATCAGAGATGAGCGTGAAAAATTGATATGTGTCAGCCGTCTTACAGTGGCAGTTTTGAATAAAAAATAACACTTGGATGATATTGATCCTAATACACTTATAATCCACATCTGTGGATAGTTTTAGCCCCAATTTCCAATCTATTTTCATTATATTTGCCAGTATTTTTTTAATATGCATCTATGGATCAAAACAACCAGGATCTAACCCCTCAGGAAGGCTCTAATAACGAATCGAACAGGATCATTCAGATTAACATCGAGGAACAAATGAAAACTGCTTATATCGACTATTCTATGTCGGTTATTGTAGGTCGTGCATTGCCCGATGTTCGCGATGGTTTAAAGCCTGTACACCGCCGAGTACTCTTTGCCATGCATGAATTAGGTACCAGTTACAACAAAGCTCATAAGAAATGTGCCCGTATTGTCGGTGAGGTATTAGGTAAATACCATCCGCATGGCGATACATCAGTATATGATGCCATGGTACGTATGGCTCAACCTTGGAGCATGCGCTATATGATGGTGGATGGTCAGGGTAACTTCGGTTCTCAAGATGGTGATGGTCCGGCTGCAATGCGTTATACAGAGGCTCGTCTGCAACGCCTTGCCGAGAGCATGATGGAAGATCTGGATAAAGAGACAGTAGATTTTACGCTCAACTTCGATGATACTTTACAGGAACCAACCGTAATGCCTACCCGTATCCCTCAATTATTATTGAACGGGTCTTCGGGTATTGCAGTAGGAATGGCTACCAATATGATGCCTCACAACCTTACAGAGGTAATCGATGGTTGTATAGCATACATAGAGAATAAAGAAATAACAATTGACGAACTGATGAAGTTCGTTAAAGCCCCTGATTTCCCAACAGGTGGTGTTATCTATGGTATAGATGGAATCAAACAAGGTATGCATACCGGTAGAGGTCGTGTTGTTTTACGCGGTAAGACAACTATCGAGACCACTAAAAATGGTAAAGAACAAATCGTAATAACAGAAGTACCTTATCAGGTGAGCCGCGATGCACTGGCGGAAAAGATAGGTTATTTGGTAAATAATAAGATCATCGATGGTATTACTCACGTTGCCAACGAATCTAATAAAGATGGAACTCGTCTTGTAGTAGAATTGCGCAGAGATGCTGTAGCACAAGTGGTTATTAACCAATTGTTCAAGTTCAGCGAACTGCAAACTTCTTATGGTATTAATAATGTGGCATTGGTAGGTGGTCGGCCTCGTACTTTAAACCTAAAAGATCTCATATCTGAGTTTGTCAATTTCCGTCATGAGGTTATAGTTCGTCGTACAGAGTACGAACTGCGTGAAGCTAAAAAACGTGCACACATATTAGAAGGCTATATCATTGCATTAGATCACCTAGATGCTGTTATCGCATTGATTCGTGGATCTGCAAATCCTGATGATGCGAAAGTAGGTCTGATGACCGAATTCGGTATGACCGAAATTCAAGCTAAAGCTGTATTGGAATTGCGTTTGCAACGCCTAACAGGCATGGAGATCGATAAGATCCGTGAAGAACATGCAGAATTAATGAGACTCATTGCTCATTTGCAAGAGATATTGGATAATGAGGGTATGAGGTTCCAGATCATCAAAGATGAATTACTGGAAGTGCAAAAGAAATTTGGCGATGAACGTAAATCAGAAATTCAATACCTCGCAAATGAAATGCGTATTGAAGATCTGATAGAAGATGAAGATGTGGTGATCACTGTTTCTCATCTGGGTTATATCAAACGTACTTCTGTATCTGAATACCGTTCACAACGCCGCGGCGGACGTGGTGCGATGGCCGGACGTACGCGCGATGCAGATTATATCGAGCATCTATTTGTAGCATCTACTCACCACACACTTTTATTCTTTACAGAAAAAGGGCGTTGTTATTGGATGAAGGTATATGAGATACCTGAAACTGATAGAAATGCCAAAGGACGTGCCATTCAAAACCTGATTCAATTACCTCAGGATGATAAGATACGTACCGTAATAGATGTTAAGAATTTTGAGGATAAAGATTATATCAATAGCCATTATATAGTACTCTGTACCAAACAAGGTATCATTAAGAAAACAGTACTGGAAGAATTTAGCCGTCCTCGTCAAAATGGTGTCAATGCTATTACCATACAAGAAGGCGACCAGCTACTGGATGCTTCGTTGACCAATGGCAGCAGTTATATCATGATGGCTGTTAAGTCGGGTAGAGCTATTTCTTTCCCTGAAGAAAAAGTACGTTCTACTGGCCGTGGTGCAATAGGTGTATTTGGTATCGAACTGGAAAATGATAAAGATGAAGTAATAGGCATGCTTTGCATTTCCAGAGAAAGTGCCAATAAACATATCCTCGTAGTATCTGAAAAAGGACTGGGTAAAAGAACTCCATTCTTAGAGAAAGTAGAAGAAGGTGAAAATGTGGATGAACTGTCTAATGTTGTTGAGGTGGCAGATGCTGATGGTAATAATCATAAATATCTCTTGTCTTACCGTATCACTAATCGTGGTGGAAAAGGTGTTAAGACCATAAATATTACAGAAAAAACAGGCTCATTAGTTGGTTTATTGTCTGTTGAAGAAGGTGACGATCTGATGATCACTTGTAAATCAGGTATTACCATCCGTATGCGTGTTGCAGATATCAGAGAGGCGGGACGTGCTACGCAGGGTGTTAAACTGATGAATATAGATGATGGTGATTCAATAGCAGCTATAGCTCGTATTGAAGAACAAGAGGAAGAAGAAAACACAACAGAAGCGACAGATGGCACAGAAACAGGAGAACCACCTGTAACTGAATAATGTCATTTTGTTTGTTGCAATTATGTTTTAATTTTCGCAAAATTCTCTGACCCCTAATAGTTAAGAGAGTATATTAAAGATTTTATCCTTATAAATATTAAAATCAGATCAATGAAAAAGATCATTTTTATTGTTGCATGCCTTTGCATGAACAATTTTGCTTGGGCACAAAAAGTGAATATCGAGAATGCCAGAATTTATCTTCGCGATCAGCAATATGATAAAGCAAAAGCAGCTATCGATGCAGCAGTAAACAATGAATCAACTGCAAAAAATGCCAACGCTTGGTTTACCAGAGGCGATGTTTATATGGCATTAATGGAAAACGCAACTTACAAAAAAGATCATCCTACTGAGCATCCTAACCGCGAAGCTGCTAGATCATATATCAAAGTAGTAGAATTAAAACCGGATTATCCAAAAGAAGACATCAATCCTCGTCTGTATATTTCAGCTCAATTATTCTATAACGATGCAGCTAATTCATACAATAACAAAGAATATCAGGAAGCTGTAGATCTTGCTCGTTTTGTAAAAGAAATATATTCCATGGATGCTGGTAAGAGATTCCATGGTATCGCCGGTTTTGATACAGTAGCAGCAGAAGCTTCTGTATTAAGCGCCTTCAGCAATTATTATGCAGATCATTATGATGACGCATTACCATTATTACTTGCTGTAAAAGACAACCCTTATGTTAAAAAACAAGCTAACGTTTATCTGATTTTAGCTACTTTATACAGAAAGAAAAACAATGAAGCAGATCTACTGGCAATAGTACAAGAAGGCAGAAAGCAGTTTCCTGATAATCAGAATCTGAAGAATGAAGAACTCAACTACTACATTAGAACAGGCAAACAAGATGAACTGGTAAAGAAACTGGAAGAGTCTGTAGCGCAAAGTCCTAATAATGCCGAGTTGCAGTTCAATTTAGCTACTAGTTATAATAACCTGGCTTTCCCTAAAGATGAAAAAGGTAAGGACCAACCAAAACCTGCTGCTTATGCTGATTATATCAAGAAAGCAGAAGCTGCTTACCTAAAAGCCATTAATATTGATCCTAAGAACGCTGTATACAATTACAATACAGGTGCATTATATTTCAATCAGGCTATCGAAGTCAATGACCAAATGAATGCATTGTCTACCAGCGCCGCTGATATGAAGAAATATGATGAACTGAAAGCAAAACGCGATGCAATGTTTGTACAAGCAATGCCTTTCTTAGAAACAACCTATTCTCAGTTAGAACCAAAATCATCTACACTTAACAACGATGATAAATTTACATATAAGTCTTGTCTTATTGCGTTGAAAGAGATATACTCTCGCCAAAATAAAATGGACAAAGCCAACGAAATGAAAGGCAAATTAGATACCATGAAAAAATAATAACTCACCTCATATCATTTAAAATAGTCACTAATAATAGTGGCTATTTTTTTGCCTTCTACAGAATATTCATATTGCAAAACTATTATTTAGTTATAGGATATTTTCATTTTATCTTCGCGCAAATTATTTTTCAAATTGCCTGCAATAGTTAATAAATTCAACATAGTTCGTTTCGCATCCCGCAATGGAGAAGGCTTCTACGATACACTGAAAAAAAATATAGATACTTATTTTGCTGAAAATAACTTGAGCTCTTATGGCAACTGGTCCATGAAGCTAAAGACTATAGCCATGGTATCATTGTTCTTTGTACCATACTTTTTTATAGTTACAGGTATGGCATCTGCAAGCCCATACTTGTTTTTTGGCTTGTGGTTTTTAATGGGTCTGGGAATGGTAGGTGTTGGCTGTGCAGTAATGCACGACTCTAACCACGGTGCCTATTCTAAGAAGAAGTTTGTGAATACTATATTCGGAGACATAGTGAATGTTGTAGGTGGCTATGATGTGACATGGAGAATACAACATAACATTCTGCACCATACCTATACAAATATTGACGGGCTGGATGAAGATATAGATGCAGGTGGGCTGCTTCGTTTTTCCCCACATGCTAAAAAACATGGCATGCATCGTTTCCAACATATTTATGCATGGTTCTTGTATTGCTTACTCACCTTACAATGGGTTACCTATAAAGACTATCGTTTGATTTTTCATTATGAAAGGAATAACATGCTACATAAAGAAAAGATATCTCTGAAAAAGGCCTTGTTAGAGTTAAGCATTTATAAAGTCATTTACTTTACATATATATTGGTATTGCCTATCATGTTCTCAGGCATGCCATGGTATTATGTGGTATATGGTTTTCTTATATTGCATTTTACTGCCGGATTAGCATTGTCTTGCATATTCCAATTAGCGCATGTGTTAGAGACCTCAGAATTCCCGGCACCACCAGATGACAGGAAAATGGAGAATAATTGGGCTGTGCACCAATTGTTGAATACAGCTAACTTTTCTCCTCGAAGTAAGCTGGTATTTTGGTTTGTTGGGGGCCTAAATCATCAGATAGAACATCATTTATTTCCACATATATGCCATGTG
>JBAWXE010000057.1:0-17403 GCA_037144255.1 Bacteroidota bacterium
CATCACCTTTTCTCAGGTTAGGGAAAGGAGGTGCTGTAGTAGATGGGCCTTCCTCGTGCGACAACTGATAGAATAAACAATAGAAAGAACCATCTATTATTATTTGAGCCTTCAATTGCTCTTATGTTCTTTATTATTACATCTTCGTTAAAATGACCTATTGTCTTTAAAACAACTAATATATGTACTAGAAAATAAGTAGTTACAGAACATGCCCCAATGAATCTACCAGAATAGCCTCTTTTTTCATATACACTGTAAAAAAAACAGTAAATAAAATTATACATAAGTTCATTTTTTCTCCGCCTCTGATTTCTATGATAAAAACAAGTCTTTTTTATCATAGAAATCAACGGCAGAACTGGTTAATTACAATATAATTTTCAATTCATAGCTTTTGTATTTGATATAGAGGTGTAAGAGAATAACTTTTATAAATTGGAAAATCAAATCTATAATTGAAAATACACTTCGAAGTATCAGCTATTGGATTTCCCTTGTCATCATGTAATTTGTAAGTTTTAGACACTTGGTTAAATTTAGCATCGTATAAAAAAACTGTTTCTTCTATTAAAGGACCATTTACACAAATACTGTTAAAAAAGGAGGATACTATCTTAATTGCTCTTGTATGACCCATCGAATCAAAATAGTATATATAGACATTATTCCAATCCCCTGATTCGCTAAATGGAATTTCAAGAAACAAAATGGGTTTTTGTAATTGTTGTATGAAATTATACGTAATCTCAATACTTTCAGGCCAATTCCCATTGTTTATTTTGATTATTTTCTTTTTTGTTCTAACATATACATCAATATCACTTTTACTAGTATTCTTTAATAAACTATCTCCTTTCTTGCATATAGATATAGAATATACGCTGTCATTTCTTTTATCTTCTTTCCCTATTAAACCCTTATCATATACAAACTTGGAAGTTGTATTCTGTCGACTATTGCATCCAAGTAAAATCATACTATATAGTAGTACCACAATATTTTTCATAAACTATTTTCCGCCGCTGCTGGTCTTCTTCATCAACAGCCTAAGTGAAAATACATAAAACCATTCTTATATTGTATATAATACAGTAAGGGCTGACCATATGGTCAGCCCTTACTGTATCATTTGAATTTTCTATTTCTTTTCTTTCTCAGGTTCTTTCTTATCGCTTTCAGCCGGAGCAGGTTCTTTTTCATCACCTTTTCTCAGGTTAGGGAAAGGAGGTGCTGTAGTAGATGGGCCTTCCTCACCTGCGTTAGCAGAGCGGAACATCACATTATTAGCATCACCGTCTTTACCGTATTGGAATATGAAACGATTGCGGTCTATACCATGCTTATCGCTCATGTATTCTATCACCGCATTTACACGATCCCAAGAGCGTTGTTGTTGTGCCTTGCTGGAATTGCCTGCACCTATGATCACTACTTTACAAGTAGGATTAGCCTGCATTTGTGCAGCAAGTGTAGCCAGCTGTTGTTGGGTAGCAGCACCTACACGTGCAGAATTAGCATTGAATGATACACTACCTGCACCTATAGTACCACATTTGTTGCTTTCGTTATTAGCAGTACCACAACCTTCAGGGCAAGGGCATTTACCTACACCATCCGCATCTACCGGTTGACACTCAGTAGGTGTTATTAGTTGTTTATCACGGTAGTCAGGTACGCCATCACCATCAGTATCCATTGGGCAACCTTTACCATCTACAGGTTGTTGGTCGGCAGGGGTACCAGGGCATTTATCAAACTGATCTGTCACACCATCGCCATCAGCATCAGGCAAAACCGGATCAGGTAATATCATATGACGCGGGCGACCCATTTCATTATACATGTAATCCAATGGGTTCAACCAATACAAAGGCTCTACATTCTTCTTATCAGAACCTAAGTTGTAATTGACACCTATAGAAAAATAGTTAGTAACATCACTACCACCTACCAATGTAGGAGAGCCCGGTGTTACATTACTCCAACGTTGTCCGTCCAGCAGATCATCCTTCCAAGGGAAAGACATGCGTTCTTCTACCTGTACATTGAAGTGCTTATTGATCTTGTATTGAGCTCCTAAACCTAAGCTAGGTGCGAAATCCAATGTTTTGTTATCAAATATCTGAGAACGACTATTGTAAGCATCAGCAGGGGTATCGTAGCTACCATCCATAGCAGATTGTAATTTCTTACGTATGGCCTTTTTGTTAGAATATGTCTCAGGTAATCCTGCCAACATAGTGGTAAAATCGTATGGCTTGTACTTATCATCCAGTGCATTGATCCTGGTCTTATATGCTATAGCACCTATACCTACAAAACCATATACAGACAAATTGCTTTTGGCTCTATGGAAATTAATATTGTGAGTAGAAACGATCATATCCAGATTCAGCTGGTGTGATTCCATTCTGTAATTGTAGAATACTTTATCTGCGGCACCTCCATATGGTGTAGCCGCTGTGTAAAATGCATTCCATGCAGGATTATAACCATAGTTGTAAGAACCTTGCCAATCTAATCCCTTAGCAATACCATACACATATTGCATTCTGAGTGAGAAAGTATAACCAATAGCCTTACGAGCTTGCAAATGAAAACCATAACCACCTTTCTGCCAAAGCATAAGACTAGGTACCTCGCCCAAAACATTATATTGACCAAAACCCAAACCTATTTCCCACATATCTTTGGGTCTGGCGGGGAAATCATATTGGTGATTCAAAAATTTATGATGTTGAGGCATTCTGGATTTAGGGATGAAAGCAGAATCTAATACATCATAGCTTTTGCCCCTATATGTCATATCACGACCCGACCATTTATTATCGGCACCAGCACTTTCCTGTGCAAAAACAGGTGAAGCTGCCAATAGCATACATAGCCCGGATAGTAACAGGCACTTTTTATTGATCATAACAGATTGTTTATTAATTGTTTTGGGGTAGCCCATTATATAGGTAACAAAGGTATTGTACCACTTCATAAAAACAAAAAACAATGGAGATTTCAATATTGCAAAAATATTACAAGTATAATCATTTAAAAAATCTCTTTTACTAATCAGATGCTTCAACGACTTTTGCATGTTCATAGAAAAACGTTTATTTAGAGGAAATGGATTTAGTAAAGCAGGTAATTGGGTCGGAACTGTCAGCTTTTGAAGAGAAGTTTGCCAAGAATGTAAAGGGCAGTAATCCTTTGCTGGACCGCGTAATGCGGTTCATCATCAAGCGGAAAGGCAAGCAAATGCGCCCTATGTTCGTACTGCTATCTGCCAAAATAGCTAATGATATCACAGACTCTACATACCGCGCAGCATCACTCATAGAGCTGTTGCACACAGCCACCCTGGTACACGACGATGTGGTAGATAATGCCATGGTTCGTAGAAATTTCTTCTCTATTAACGCATTATGGAAGAATAAAATTGCAGTATTGGTAGGAGATTATTTACTATCCAAAGGCCTGTTGCTGGCTATTGAGCACGAAGATTTCCAATTCCTACAGATAACATCACGCGCTGTGAAGGAAATGAGCGAAGGAGAACTGCTGCAAATGGAAAAAGCTCGCAAACTGGACATTAAAGAAGATATATACTTTGATATCATAAAAGCCAAAACGGCATCATTGCTATCAGCTGCTTGTGCTGCAGGAGCTTATTCATCTACCCAAAGCAAAGAAGTATCTGACCATTTCCGTGCATTTGGCGAAAAAGTAGGTATCGCATTCCAGATAAAGGACGACTTATTCGATTATGGAGAGGATAACATAGGTAAACCAACAGGTATAGATATCAAGGAAAAGAAAATGACCCTACCCCTTATCTATGCCCTGCAACATGTAGACCAAAGAACTAAGAAAGAGATCATATATATAGTAAAGAACCAGAATACAGATAGAAAAAAAGTAAATGAAGTAATAGCCCATGTAAAGACTTCGGGTGGTATAGAATATGCCATAGAAAAAATGAATGCTTATAAAGCAGAAGCTATTACCCTACTGCATCAATACCCCGATACCCCTGCCCGCCGTGCCATGGAAGAGCTGGTGAATTATGTGATAGACCGTAAATATTAGTTATCCACATTCCCGAACTGTTTCCGGCAATTACTTGTTAAATTGCAGTTGGAGAAACTTTATGGCCAAAAAGGAAATTATTACTGATAGCAACGAATACATAGAAGTATTAGGTGCTAAAGTGCACAATCTTAAAAATATAGATGTTAGTATTCCGAAGAACCAGCTGGTAGTCATTACCGGCATCAGTGGTAGCGGGAAATCGTCTTTAGCATTCGACACTATTTTTGCCGAAGGACAACGAAGGTATATGGAAAGCTTTGCTGCCTATGCCCGCCAGTTCATGGGCGATCTGGAACGCCCTGATGTAGATAAGATAACAGGCCTATCTCCTGTCATATCTATAGAACAAAAGACCACTAATCGCAATCCCCGATCTACTGTTGGCACTGTAACTGAGGTATACGACTTCATGCGTTTGCTATATGCTCGTGTAGCCGAGGCTTACTCGTACAATACGGGTAAGAAAATGACCAAATTCACAGAGGAAGAAATAGTAGCACATATACAAGAACATTTTGCTAAAAAGAAGATCGCCATACTTGCACCATTGGTACGTGGCCGTAAAGGACATTACCGAGAGCTGTTTGAACAACTGCGCAAACAAGGCTATCTGAAAGTACGAGTAGATGGAGAGATCATGGACCTGAAAGAGCGTATGCAACTGGACAGGTACAAGATACATGAGATAGAACTGGTAGTAGACAGATTGCAGGTAACACCTGATATGCAGGCCCGTATGAGCCAAAGCATTCAGAAAGCTTTGCAAATGGGTAAGGACCTATTGTTTGTACTGGATACAGAAAAGAATGTCCTATCACAATATTGTAAACAACTGATGTGCCCCGAAAGTGGCATTTCATACGAAGAGCCATCGCCTAATACTTTCTCATTCAATTCTCCTTATGGAGCTTGTCCTAAATGCAAAGGATTAGGTAGTGTGTATCAGGTAAATATGCAGGAAGTACTGCCTGATATGAATAAAAGTATCAATGATGGTGGCATAGCACCTCTGGGTGCAGAGCGCGAGGCGTGGACCTTTACTCAGGCCACCATATTGGCCAAAAAGAATAAGATATCACTTACCAAACCCCTAAAGGACATTCCTCAGAACCAGTTGAATATACTGCTCTATGGTAATGAGGAAGGTATCATTACTTATATAGATGATGAAGCCGATGTATACCATAAACAAGTAGCAGAGCACCAATACGAGGGTATCATCAATATGCTCTTACGTTGGTTCAGCGAAACCACCTCTGAGGCTATACGCGACTGGGCAGAGGCCTATATGCAATTGAATGCTTGCCCTGAGTGTAATGGCACTAGATTGAAAAAGGAAAGTCTTTGGTTCAAAATAGACAATACTAATATTGCAGAGCTATCTCATAAGTCATTACAAGAGTTAGCAAATTGGTTTGACAACGTAGAAAAACGCATCAATAACAAACAGAACCTGATAGCGAAAGACATACTCAAAGAGATAAGCGACAGGCTGGTATTCCTCTTAGATGTGGGATTGCATTACCTGACGCTAGACCGCCCTACACGTACTCTCAGTGGTGGCGAATCGCAACGTATACGTCTGGCTACGCAAATAGGCTCGCAGCTTACAGGCATTACCTATATATTGGATGAACCCAGTATAGGCTTGCATCAGCGCGACAATCAAAGGCTGATCAATGCATTGAAGAACCTGCGCGATAGCGGCAATTCGGTACTTGTAGTAGAACATGATAAAGACATCATGCTGGCGGCAGACCATCTTATTGATATTGGCCCGGCAGCTGGTATACATGGTGGAAAAATAGTGAACCAAGGCACACCTGCTGAAGTGCAAAAAAGTAATTCTACCACAGCAGGCTACCTGAATAACACACTGAAAATTCCTATACCTTCAGAACGTAGAAAAGGCATAGGTAAAAAACTATTGCTGAAAAAAGCAACAGGTAATAATCTAAGAAACGTAAGTATCAGCCTACCCTTAGGCACATTCATTTGTGTAAGTGGAGTTTCCGGTAGTGGTAAGAGTACACTCATTAATGAAACTCTGTACCCTATTCTTGCCAAGCATTGTTATCACAATTTCAAGCAAGTACCTATGCCCTACCAAAGCATAGAAGGACTGGAACATATAGATAAAGTAATAGAGATAGACCAGAGCCCTATAGGCCGTACACCTCGTAGCAACCCTGCTACCTACTGTGGCTTTTTCAATGATATACGACAGCTATTTGCCAATGTACCCGAAGCCAAGATACGTGGTTACAATGCAGGGCGTTTCTCATTCAATGTAAAAGCAGGCAGATGTGAAGAATGTCAGGGTGGCGGTATGAGAGTGATAGAAATGAATTTCCTGCCGGATGTATATGTACCTTGCGAAAAGTGTAATGGCAGACGTTACAATCGTGAAACACTGGAAATACGTTATAAAGGGAAATCTATAGCTGATGTACTGGACATGACGGTAGATGAAGCTGTAGAATTCTTTGTAAATGTGCCGTTCTTATTCCGCCGTATCAAAACATTACAGGATGTGGGGCTTGGCTATATCACTCTAGGACAAAATGCTGTAACGCTGAGTGGTGGTGAGGCACAACGTGTAAAATTAGCTACAGAGCTATCTAAAAGAGATACTGGACAAACCATATACATACTGGACGAACCTACTACGGGTTTGCACTTTCAGGATATACAACACTTGCTGGATGTATTGAACAGATTAGTAGAACGTGGCAATACAGTATTGGTGATAGAGCATAATATGGATGTGATAAAAGTAGCCGATTATGTATTAGACATGGGACCCGAAGGTGGTTCCGGTGGCGGACAGTTAATAGGTGCAGGCACGCCAGAGCATATTGCTGCTATCAAAGAAAGCCATACAGGTAAATATCTGAAAGAAGAACTAAAGTAAAATCACTTGCTAAAAAGTAAAAGGGGCGGAAGATATCTTCCGCCCCTTTATTATTTGAAGGATATTATTGTTATTCTACCACAACTGATCTTATAACGCGATCACCACTAGACTTATCCAATATTTGGATATAGTAGATGCCTTTAGCCCAAGAGCTAACAGGGATATCTAATTGATGAGTCATTTCGCCATTCCAAATCAATTGTCCTACTGTATTTACAGCAGATACAGATAAAGCGTTATTGTTCAATGTGCTGATGTGCAATACATCGTTTGTAGGCACAGGATATACTTTAACCTCTCCTATTGTATTTACTGTATTTGATACAGAGTTAGGAGTAACAGCAGAACCTGAATTGTAGGTAAGTGTAAAGTAACCGGCATTTACATTGAAGAAAACATTATTATGACCCTTTACTTTTACTCTAGCTTGTGTTAGAGTAGCAGCAGGATTAGGTGATGTAAATGTTGCAGTACCTGTATTAGGGAATTTACCAATATAATAAGCCCAAACATCATTGAGTACATTAGCTACTGAATTTGAAATATAGATATCAACACTATCGCAACTGATAGGTGCAGCAGTTGTGTTCACCACATCCCAAGTTACTGTTTGAGAAGTACCGCCATTCCAGTTAGCACCAGCAGCTGGACTAGTCACTTTAAATCTGCCGGTAGCTTGTATATTCAATGTTATTTGATCAGTAGGAGTCAATACTGTACCGTATCCATGAAAAAAGCTACGAGTAGTTAAACAGAAATGTTGTGTACGAGCTGTATTAGCCAGTCTTTCACCAAAATAACTTACAGTTCCTACCAATACATTACTCATAGTCGGGAATACTCTTGTTCTTGAAAGGCTTGGATTGAAAGATCTAAAACAAGGTCCTACAGTTGGTATACCTGTATTGAAACTAAATGCAGCACCCAGGTCATATTGATCCCAACAAAATCTATTTGCAGTATCAGCAGATGAATCGGTAATTGCAGGAGATATTAATTCAAAAGGAGTACTATCTGGAATAGCATATGTAGCAGCGAATGCCGGTAGAGTTGCATATAAATGATTCAGATTAGAATCGTTGGCACATGAATGACCTGCACCTAATTCAATATAAGCATTTTCTTCCTTTAAGCTGATAGCATGAAAATATGCATCGCTATGTTGTTGCATATCATCCGGTGAGCAAATACCAGCATAATTCATAATACTGGTACCACTAGCAGGTTCATAAGCAGTACCGGCATTACGATTACCACCACCACAACTGCCATTGGTGCCATCATTAAATGCATGATTACAACCCCATGCATGGCCCATTTCATGTGCTACATAATCTATGTCAAAACCATCGCCTGTAGGTGTAGGAGAACCGGTTACAGTTTGTGCTTTTTGATTACCGCTACATACAATACCTAAACCGGATAATCCACCACCACCGGTAGTGAATATATGGCCATAATCATAGTTAGCAGTACCTATTTTGCTATCGCATTGTGTTTGGTTAGTAGTCAGACATTGGCCTGAATTTGCATCAATAGCAGCAGTATATGGATCAGCACCACTGGTATTACCTGTTGCTGCTGGCCATACTATAGCTGTATCTTTAGCTACTATGATCATCATACCACTGAAATCGCGCTCATATACACCATTCACACGGTTGATAGAGGTTACTATCTTACTCATACACTGAGCCATAGTAGGAGGATTTGCTGATGTAGTACCAGTAGCAGCTTGACAATAAAAATGGTCTGCAGAGATCGCTAAACGATATCTGTGCAGATTATGCCCATACTGTACTTTTGCGCCAATAGGGTTACCATTATCATTTGTATTGTGGAAAGCTTCATTTTTAGGTAATGTAGATTCACCTAGATGTAAGTCGCCATTAATAGGGTTTTTATTATCAGTTACTACATCGCATCTCATTCTCTCATTTGCGTTACGGAATTGATCATTTTTGTAGGTTACCATGTATATATCATCATTCTCATTACTGTATGGATCGATGAAAGAAGTATTGTCACCATCATATATCATAGCACTAAAACCATATTCTGTGAAATCTATCTTCGCAGTAATAGTTTGGTTACCAATAGCATATGCCGTATATGTTTTGATATTAGGGAAATGTTCAGCAAGTGGCTGCTCCATCATAGATGATTGCCAAACGTGGAAGTCTCTAAAGCTACCATCCGGCAAAGGCAATTCCAGTACAGTACCATTTAGTGGATCAAAAGATAGATCCCTCATTTGTTCCAATAAAGCTTTTGTGTTCATCGCATAAACTAACATATGCGTTGTGTGTATTCTTGGCCTTCCTTTCGATGGCACATGATCTGCGTCAACACTATGCCATAATGTGCTATACCCGCTAGCAACAGCAGCTATAGATATGCTCATAGTCAAGAACAACAATGTAAACAGTTTTTTCATGTTTTGTTTTTTTGTTTTGTTAATGATTGCTTTGTGTTGGATTAATATTTGTTTGTGTTGCGTTAATATTTGTCACTCTGCTTTTTGGTGGTATGAGTTGCTTTTTACTATTCTTATTCTGATCTACTGGTTGTGTTCTGGGTTCATTTGCATCTGATGCTGCATAAACAATATAACACACTGTGTTTCCAACATTTATAGGTGTTATATAATATACCAGTTCATCCCAAATGATCTGCCCTCTCATCTTGTTTCCATCATAATCCAATCTGCAATCTACTCCACCGTGAGATACTGCTGTCCCTTTTAAAGAAGCGATCTCAGGGAATTTCGCTTGTAATTCAGGTGCCATTACACCCGATGGCCTTACTTCAAATACCTGACAATTAATCGGTTTGGGCATCGGAATAGAAATAGTATGTACTATTTCTTCCTTACCAATACTTGCATTTACATTTGTATAAAAAGCCCTCAATTGTTCTGAATCTAATACGTATGTAGAAAAACTGGATGGAAGTATAATACCGGTTACCTTGTCTGCAGTTGGGTTATCCATAGCATACCAGATCACTTTTTTCTCATCCACATTATCCAATCCACATACACCTTTTCTATTTGTATTTTTAACACTTATACTTGTATCAGTACTTTTCTTAGTATGGCTACAAGACAATAATATCAATGTTACTCCCCCTAAAATCACCCCCACAAATGCCGATGTATACTTCATACTAAGTTTAACAAATATTTGATCCTGCTAGAAACGAAATTAATAATAACACATTACATTTCCTCACTTTTCAGACGAAATAGGATTTTCTGATGACAAACTGGGATACAAAGTGTAATTTTCTAATATAATTTTCTTTTCCCAAGCCTAAGAGAATTGAGTATCAATACTATATCGCTCATAGCCATAATGCCTGCCCCCCAAGTAGGGGTCATATAACCACTAGCTGCAAATGGTATCGCTACCACATTATATATAAATGCCCAAAATAGGTTTTGCTTAATGGTTTGCTCTGTATAGATACCCAATCGTATAGCTGCAGGTAATGTACTTAACTGGTCGTTGCTCAGTATCACATTAGCACTTTGTATAGCTATATGGGTAGCATCGCTGAGGGACATACCCACGGTAGCTCTGGCAAGTGCAGGTGCATCGTTGATACCATCACCTACCATAGCTGTAGGTGTATGTTGCATCCATTCATCCAGTTTTTGGTTCTTTTGCTCAGGTGTCTGCCCTGCATATACTTCGTCTATACCCAATTGTGCCGCTATCGTGTTACATTTTTCCCGGGTATCACCACTCAATAAAATGGTCTTATAACCTGCTAATTTTAATGCATGTATTGTTTGTTGAGCATCAGGTCTTAATGTATCATTGATATATAGTCCTCCTTTTGCATCTCCATTCTTATATAGATACAGATCAAAGTGGGTATTATTATCATTTGCCAGCCATTTTTTAGAACCTAGTTGCCAAAGATCTCCTTGCTCATCCATAGCCTCCATGCCATTACCTTTCACTTCTACTACACTTTTAAATGTAATGTTTACAACATCATTCCATTGTGCTGTAATAGACTTGGCAATAGGGTGAGAAGAATGTCTCTCTATGGATGCTACCACACTCTTGAATACAGCATCGTCTATGTCTGTTACTTTATAAGATTCTATCTGTAATTTTCCTGTGGTCAGTGTTCCTGTCTTATCGAATACTATCTGGCGGATGGTTTTCAATTGTTCTAATGTGCTACCACCTTTTATCAGTATACCCATGCGTGCTGCCCTACCCAAACCAACTGCTATAGCTGCGGGAGTAGCCAATCCCATAGCACATGGGCAAGCTATTACCAAAACCGCTATACTACGCATCATAGCATCCTGAAAAGGTAGAGAAACAAAAAAGTAATTGATAATAAGTGTAATCACACTAATACCCAATACCACAGGTACAAATATGGCACTGATCTTGTCTGCTAGTTTTTGTAAAGCTGGTTTGGTGGCTTGTGCCTCTCTTACCATTCTGATGATACTAGCCAGTACAGATCCTTCTCCTATGGCTGTGGTCTTTACTTTCACAGATCCTTGTTGCACTACAGTGCCACCTACTACCCCATCATTCATATACTTATGCACAGGCATGCTCTCCCCAGTTATCATATGTTCGTCTACTAGTGCATCGCCATATATTACCTCTCCATCTACCGGTATATTATCTCCTGTATTCACTAACACCACATCTCCTACTCGCACATACTTACTCTCTACTGTCATTAATGTTTCCTTGCCTATGCTATCTGTCATTACCAGCTTAGCCGTTTGTGGTTGCAGTTTTGCCAGTGCATCTATGGCTACTGTGGTAGACTTTACTGTTCTGTGTTCCAGCCAGTTACCAACCATTACTAAGGTAATGATCATAGCAGCTGTTTCAAAGAACATATACTCATGCGCATGCGCCGGAAATACCAACCATCCTACTACTGAATATATATAAGCTGCTGTTGAGCCCAGTAGTATCAGCACATTCATATTAGGTATACCATGTAGAACAGAACGATAAGCGCCTCCACCAAACACATACCAGCCTATAGCAAAAACAGGTGTAGCCAATACGAACTGGAACAGTGGCATATGCAACACATGCCAGTTGATGAACATATGCGATAATAATGGGAGGGTTAGTATCAAGCATATTAATTCTAATAGTCCCAGCTTTTTCTCTTTCCCAGTTTCCTGAAATGTTCCTTCCTTGGGTTCTCTCACCACATGATATCCTAGCCCATCTATGGCATCGTATACTTTGGCTATATCTGAACCTTCAGCAGCTGTAAAACTCACCTCACCGGATGCTGCATTTGCAGAAATATGGGTCATCCCCTTTTTCTCCAGTATTTTAGATATGGTAATGGCACAATTACCACAAGTCATTCCTTCTACCGTACACGAAATTGTTTGTTCCATATTATTTATATCAGACACTCATTGTAACTTAGCGTTTCATATGTCGCTGCCTGTATTACAAATTTCCTACTCTTTGAGCAATATTAAAAATGCTGCTCGTCAGTTTTGGCAATATGCTCATCAATATAACATATTGGCTTTCAGTGGCGAGATGGGTGCCGGTAAAACTACCTTCATTCATGCTCTTTGCAATGAATTACAAGTAGCAGATACTGTGAGCAGTCCCACATTTGCGCTTATCAATGAGTATCATTTCAATGATGGCACAGACCCTGAGCGCACTATCTACCATATGGACTGGTACCGTCTCAAAGATGCAGATGAAGCCATCAGTACAGGTATGGAAGATTGCCTGCTGCAACGCAATACCTATAGTTTCATTGAGTGGCCCGAAAAAGCTACTGAGATATTGCCCTACCCTCATCTATGGATCAGCATTGCTGCTACTAGCCCTACAGAGCGTAGTATGGAAGTATGGTTAAAAAACAAATAGACCCATCGCATCTTAATTATCATATATCAATATCTTAACGCGCATTTCACTTTCCACATGCTGCGCCTGTCAATATTAGTCCCTATCTTGTATTTATGTCTAGTGCAATTATAGGAGGTTTATTACTGGGTCTGTTCATGGCCATATCTGTAGGGCCTACCTTATTTGCCATTATCCGCTATAGTCTCAACCATAGTTATAAAACAGGTGTCGCATTCATATTAGGTGTTTCCATCAGCGATATCATGTATGTCACTCTGGCTAATATCGCCGCACCTTGGTTACAAACACTGGAACATTACGAAAAACCTTTGGCCATTACAGGTGGTGGCATTCTTGCTATCATAGGATTGGCCGGGCTTATCAAAAAATACACTCCCAAACGCGCTGCTCTCGAAGATGCTACCATCACCCCGGGGCATTATTTCCGCATATGGCTCTCCGGTTTCCTGATGAATAGTTTCAACCCCGGTGTAATCATGAACTGGCTGGCTGCTGTAGCCATTATTGCCAACACCACCACCACTTACCGATTGGTATTCTTTGGTTGCTGTCTGGGTTTGGTATTAGGTATAGATGTTAAAAAAGTAGCCTTGGCCGATAAGATTCGCCGCAGCCTTACCCAGCGCAAGGTGATGTATCTACAGCGCATTTCTTCTCTCTGCCTCTTTGGTATAGGTGCATTCATAATTATTATTACTTTATTTAATATACAGATCACCCCTCAGGAACACCATGCTTCTGATTATAAGCATATAGAACATTCTAAATAAGAAACATCCCAAAAGCTTATTATCTTTGCCCCCTCATGTCTGACGCGATACGCCACGAATGCGGGCTTGCCTACATTCGATTATTAAAACCTCTCGCTTACTACCACCGCAAATACGGCACAGCTTTTTACGGCCTTAACAAATTGTACCTGCTGATGGAAAAACAGCATAACAGGGGACAAGATGGCGCCGGCATTGCTACCGTGAAGCTCAATGTAGAACCGGGGCACCAATTCATGCACCGTTTGCGCATTAGTGGTGCGCAAGCCATTGCTCAAATCTTTCAAAATGTACATCAGGAAGTAGCAGAACTGGAAAAGATGTACCCGGATATCAGACAATACCCGGGTCTGCTGAAAGGTTATATGCGCTTTATGGGCGAGGTACTGCTGGGACACCTGCGTTACGGCACACAAGGCCGCAACGATGCAGAGTTCTGTCATCCTTTTATTAAGTCGCACATCAACCCTACGCGCAATCTTACTATGGCGGGCAATTTCAATCTGGTAAACACAGACGAATTGTTCTCTATGTTACATGCTCATCCTACCACTACCATTCGCGAAAGCGATCTGGGTGCTATGATAGAGACCGTACATTACTATCTCTGCATGGCCGATGATACTAACCCGGGTTCACTGAATATAGAAGGTGTGCTGAAACAAGCAGTACCTCATTTCGATGGTGGTTTTGTTTGTTCAGGATTGGTAGGTAATGGCGATAGTTTTGTGATACGCGATGCGCATGGTATTCGCCCGGCTTATTATTACAAAAATGATGAGATAGTAGTAGCCGCATCCGAACGTCCTGCTATCATGACGGCTTTCAATGTGCCACAAGACGAGGTACAGGAACTGAAACCCGGTCATGCTATCATCGTTAAGGCCAACGGCAATTTTACCGATACTCAGATATTACCCGAAAAAGAACATAAGGCTTGTAGCTTCGAGCGTATCTATTTCTCTCGTGGTGGCGATGCCGATATTTATCGCGAACGTATGCAACTGGGTCGCAATCTGGCTGGCAAAGTACTGGAAGCGGTAGATAATAAACTTAAGAACACCATAGTCTCTTTTATACCTAACACTGCCGAGATAGCTTTCTACGGTTTGATAAAAGGTCTCGAAGATTTCTTGAACGAGATCAAGATCAATCGTATCAATGCCAATCGCGATACCATGAGCGAGGAAGATATGCGCGAGCTTATCAACCGTCGTGTGCGTATAGAGAAGATAGCTATTAAGGACGTGAAGATGCGCACCTTCATTACAGAAGATGCCTCTCGCGACGAGATGGTACAACACGTGTACGATATTACTTATGGCACTGTAAAAGAAGGTGATACCCTTGTGGTCATAGACGACTCTATAGTACGTGGTACTACCCTGCGCCAAAGTATCATTAAGATGCTGGATCGTCTGGGTCCTAAACGTATCATCGTTGTATCTTCTGCTCCGCAGATACGTTACCCCGACTGCTATGGTATAGATATGAGCCGTATGGGTGATTTTATTGCCTTCCAGGCAGCTGTCAATCTATTGAAAGATCAGGGTAAGGAAAAACTACTGACCGAAGTATATGAGCAATGTAAAGCTGCTATGGCCACTGGCATTGTTACTCAGGAGAATTTTGTGAAGAAAATATACGAACCATTTACACCAGAGGAAATAAGTAAAAAGATAGCCGCTATGTTACGTCCTGATGATGTACATGCAGAGGTAGATCTTATTTACCAATCTCTGGATGGACTGTACAATGCTTGTCCTAATAATAAAGGCGACTGGTACTTTACAGGCAACTACCCTACACCGGGTGGCAACCGTGTAGCCAACAAAGCCTTTATGAATTATATGGAACAAAAAGAAGGCAGAGGTTACTAATAATATTTCTAGTACACTATACACAAAGGGCTGATACTAATAGTATCAGCCCTTTGTTATTTATGTCTATAACCAGTGTCTAAAAAACTATCTCTTTTCTATTCTCATTACTTTCTTCTGTCCCTCAGTATCTGTTAGCTCTAGCAGATACATACCTGTAGGATATGCCTGTAATGACAACTTGCTATTATTGCTTTGCAATGTGCCTTGTTGTAATGTAGCACCTATTATATTGAGTATGCGATACTGTACCTTTTCTTTTAGGTTAGCTACATACAATAAACCCTCAGTAGGATTAGGATAAACCTGTACATCTGATACACTAAATGGGACTGAGCTCACACCATCGCCCAGTAGGTGCATATATATCACATTGCTGCTGTCTGATACATTAGTGCTTCCACAATAAGTAGCTTTGATAATACAGTAAACAGAATCTCCGCTGGATGGCGTATAGGTATATGTATTGCTATTAGTGCCCACATTTACGCCATTCAATACCCACTGATAAGTAATAGATGTACCCCCATTAACTGTGCAAGTAAATGCAACAGATGTGCCTGATGCCACAGTATCATTAGGGCTAACAGTAATAACTGCAATAGGTGCAGCATTCACTACCATATGTACGGTATTGCAACTGGTATGTGTGCCACTAGCACCACAGGTAAACTGGCATGTTATCACATCTCCATTTACAGGTATATAAGTAAAGCTATCATTATTAGTACCTACATTCACTCCATTCTTTATCCATTGATAAGAAACAGGTGTACAGCTATCAGGTGCATAGGCAGTAAGTGTTACCTGTGTGCCAGGGCATACCTGAGCGGCAGGATATACACCTATACTATAATTGAACCACACTTTGCGAATGCGATGATTATAATCATCGCCTATATACAAATTGCCACATTGATCAAATGATATCCCACAAGGATTATTAAGCTCTGATAAAATAGCGAGACCATTATCCCCCATAAAGCCACTTGTCCCATTCCCAACTACAGTAGTTATGATACCAGCATTATCAATTTTACGAATTTTATCCCCATATGGACCAGCATGGAATTGACATACATATAGATTATTTTGTAGATCAATGGCAACATAAGCTGCAACAATTGTAGCATTTATTGCAAGATTGTTATCCCCTCCGTTGCCTTCGATCCCTATACCTGCTACTGTTGTAATTATACCACTTAAAGCATCAACTTTTCGTATCCTTGAGTTTCCATTATCTGCTATATAGAGATTACCAATAGTATCTGTACAAATCCCCATTGGACCATTAAGTCTTGTTGTATCAGCTAGCCCACCATCACTGCTGTAACCTCCAATACCATTTCCGGCAACAGTTGTTATAATTCCCAACACATTAATCTTACGAACTCTATTATCATAATAATCTGCTAAATATAAATTACCAAACTTATCAAAACATAGCCCGAGTACATTATTTATTAGTGCTGCACTTGCTGGACCATTATCACCTGTATTACCAATGTTACCATTACCACAAATTGTTGTGATAATTCCAGTGTATATATCAATTTTCCGAATCCTATGATTCATCTGATCTGATATGAATATATTTCCAATTGTATCTACAGTTAATGCACTTGGAGAATGAAATTCTGCATTAGTAGCAGAGCTATTATCTCCCAAATATCCTGATATACCATTGCCCGCAACAGTTGTAATAATTCCTGAAGCAGAAATTCTACGGATAGTATTACCTGTCAATTCAGGGAAATAATAATTATTGAATTTATCACAACTTCCACCATATAAAAATGTGATACCAGCATTTATCGCAGAGCCATTATCTCCATTATGTACAGAAG
>JBAWXE010000058.1:0-17084 GCA_037144255.1 Bacteroidota bacterium
CATTTAGATCATGTGCGTATTGACTTACTAAATCACTTTTTGATACAAGGGGTTTACATAGAAGATCATGGCCATGATACCCTATTATATGCCGGTGAAGCACAAATAAAAATAACCGATTTATTCATATTGAAGAAAGGTAGGAATGTCATCAGCTATATTGGTCTGCACGATACCTATGTGCATCTATATCGTAAACAAAGTTCTAGTGAATGGAATTACCAATTCATTATTGATGCATTTGATAATGGCAAAAAGGACACTTCAACTCAACAGTGGAATATTGACATAGATCTTGAAAAAGTAGTATTGCAAAAAGTTCGCTTTCATATGGATGATGCCTGGGGAGGCGGTGATGTGGATGTAGATGTTGGCAGTTTGGTACTAAAAGCAAAACAATTGGACCTGAAGAGAAAATCAATAGACATACACGATATTGATATAGGTAGTACTTCAGTTGTGGTTAAAAACTACAAAGGAGGGAAACCCAAAACACCTCATACCCTACCATACTCTGAGATGTTTGATAATACACCATTCAACGATGGGAAATTCATTATCCTATGTGATAAACTTTCATTAGACAAGTGTGCATTCCGATTAGAATCAGACACTAACATACCTGTTGCTGGGGAATTTGACCCTAGCCATATTTACATTAATAACATAAATGTAAAAATCAATGATGCAGGCATAATTGGCGATACTATACAGGGGCATCTTTCACACCTTACTGCCTACGAAAGAAGTGGTGTAATTATTAAGGAGATGCATAGTGATATATCTGTATCCCCTGTTGCATCTATTTGTAAGAATCTATATCTGGAAACAAACAATAGTAAGATATACGATTACTATGCTATGTTATATCGCCACTTTCCCGACTTTCTGGACTATATCGATAAGGTAGTAATGGTAGGACATCTTAAAAATGCCTCAATAGACTCAAAAGACATTGCTTTCTTCGCGCCTCAATTGCATAACATACCTACAGCTATATTAAAAGTAAGTGGTACTGGTAGTGGTACTGTAGCCGACCTTGAAGGCAAAGATATTTCAGTAACAGATGGTATAAGTACTATTAAGGGTGATATAAAAATGAAAGGCTTACCTGACATGTATACTACTTTTATAGACTACCAAAAAGGAGAAATACTTACAAATGGGCCTGCAGTATTTAAGTACGCGCCAATACTTAAAGACAATCCAAATATAGCACTAGATCATATCATCTTTGCTTACTTCAATGGCAACTATACTGGCTATTTGGAAAATTTCAATGCAAAGGGTATCCTTAAAACAAATTTGGGAACATTAGTTACCGATGTTAAACTAAAAATACCGATACAAACCACTGGAGATGCCACATACTCTGGCACAGTAAGTACAACTGGTTTTAATGCTGGCGATCTCTTTCGCTTATCATACTTAGGTAATATCAGTTTTAGTGCAGATATAGATGGCAAAGGATTTGACCTAAAGAATGGTGCACAAATACAGATAAATACAGAAATAGACAGCATATGGCTGAAAGGTTATAACTATCAGAATATCACAGCTAATGGTGAATTGGAAAAAAGGAAATTTGATGGTGAGCTACAAATTGATGACCCTAATCTTGCACTATCATTTAACGGAGACCTCGATTTCAGCCACGAACTCGCTGTTATCAATGCCAGAGCCTACTTGCTTAAAAGTGACTTCAAAAAACTGAACCTTCTTAAGGATTCAATACAAGCGGTGGCAGATTTCGATCTGAACTGTACCGGTAAAAGCATTGATGATTTTACGGGATATGCAAAATTCTTCAATGTAGATATCAAACGTAATAATCATAGATTAGATCTAGATTCTATATTCATTCGATCATCATTAGTAAATGGCCAAAAATTATTAACAGTAGAAAGTAACGAAATATCAGCCCATATAAAGGGCAATTATGAACTAAGTAAATTAGGATACTCAACTCAATACTATTTATCAGGTTATCTTCCTAATTATATAGCTGCTCCTAGCCAAATAGCACCAGATCAAAATCTAACATTCGATGTTAGTACCAGAAATATAGACAGTTTATTGGGTATCATCATTCCCAAATTCAGAGGTTTTGATAATTCATCTGTTAGAGGATCATTAAATACTTCAGAACAAAATTTAACATTGAATGCTAAGATTCCTATTGGTATCATAGGTAATGTACACATGACAAATGTGAGTATAAAAGGTGATGGCAATTACAAAAAATTAACCCTAATAGGAAATGCTGATAACTTAACTATCGGTGATAGTATTCTTAATATTTCAGTAGCCACTATTGCCACTATTGGCAACGATTCATTTAAGTTTAATGTCACTACAGCTACACCTTATAGTTATGGCACTGCTGCTATCAATGGAGAAGCTTATACTCATGGCGACTCACTATATTTAACTTTACTGCCTTCTGATTTTTATTTAGGGCAAACAAAATGGCAAATTCCTGCAGGTGATCATATAGTATATACTGACAAATTCCTGCAAATAAAGGATCTATACCTACAATCTGGTCAACAACAGGTTGCCATCAATACTCAGAATGAGAGTACTAAACAATCATTGATAGCCACTGTTAAGAATATTAATATCGCCCAATTAGGAGATCTATTTAGCTTATCTTCTTATCAACCTACAGGTAGTATCAATGGTAAAATCCAATTGGACAATCTTTTTGGTGCTATTTACATCAATAGCGATATAAAAGCTCAAAATGTACAGATAGGCTCAGATACTCTTGATAACATTATTCTGGTAGGTAGTTACAACTCAACAAAAAAGGAAATAAGACTTGATAGCAGATCAGGCATATTCCATGATGGCGCATCAATTACGGCTGATGGCAATATGTCTTTAGATAGTACTAGCGAACAAAAAATAGATGGTGCCATACATTTTGAAAATGCACCTATTAGTTGGATTACGCCATTAGTAGCAGGCTACGTCAGTCATTTATCAGGTGTGCTTAACGGCACCATCAATCTGAGTGGTCCTGCATCTCTTCCAATTTTCAATGGAAATGTATCATTACGTTATGCCGGTGTACATGTAGACTATATGGGCACAAATTATACTATACCGTCAGCTTCTATAAATTTTAATAGGCAAAATATTGAGATAGGCAATATGGCTATCTATGATGTAAAGAAGAATCGGGGTATGCTAACCGGCAATATCACTCATAATGGATTTAGAGATTTCGCACTCAATTTGGAACTAATATCTCCAAAACTGGAGGTGATCAATTTAAAAGATTATGAGAATAAAAATTTTTATGGCAATCTAATAGCTGATGTTCAGAGGTTTACGGTTACAGGCCCTATTGAGAATATAGTAATGAGTATCAATGGTTCTGCAGCAGACAAGTCTCACATTTATATACCTATCAATCAGACAGGTGGTGGCATTTCTACTTATAACTATGTAACCTTTAAAACCTATAATTCCGATATCCAAAAAGAGAACAAACATAAAAAGTCTACTAAATATAAATTTACTCTTAATATCAATGCAAATGTCACTCCAGATGCTGAGTTGACATTAATAATAGATCCTGCATCTGGCGATGCTATCAACGCAAAAGGTAATTGTAGCAATCTGCAAATGAACATGGTGCTTGGTGGAGATTTCCGCTTGTATGGCACATATACTATTGATGAAGGTGATTATACGTTCTCATTAAAACAAATACTGGGTTTCAGTAGAAAATTTAAATTAAACTCTGGTAGCCAGATCACTTTTAATGGAGCTATCGCACAAACTAATCTAGCTGTCAATGCTACTTATGCATTACGCACACGACTGTACGATCTATTGAGCGAATTAGATATTAAACAAGGTGGACTTAGTAGTACTGATATTTCAGAAGCCAAGGTGCTGCAAAATGTGAATGTACTATTGCATATGAATGGCCCACTTCAAAAACCGGAACTTACCTTTAATATAGATCTACCGGAAAAACGCTCAATAGGCACTTATGCTAATTCCAAACTAGACCGTGTAAATCAAAGTGATCGAGATCTGTTAGATGAGGTAGGCTCTTTATTATTGGTAGGTACATTCATCCCTCCTGAGGGTCTTGGTGGTGCAGCGGCCACAGCTCAGTCAGGTGCTATCAATAACTTTAGCGAGATCATATCTTCTACAGCCTCATCGCAGCTAACTAACATCATGAATAAATTGTTGGGTGACAGAAAACTATCCGTAGAACTTAAGTATAAAAATTATAACACTACCGATATTAATAATATTACTGCAATAAACAGGAATAGTGTATCGGTAGGATTGAGTAAACGTTATCTGAACGAGCGTCTGGTTGTAGACTTCGGTAGTATCTACGATTGGGGCAAACCTTCGTCTTCGTCTTCCAATAGTGCCAGCAATTTTAACCTCGCAGGCGACTTCCGTGTACAATATTTACTCACTGAAGATGGACGCCTTCGCCTCAATGGTTTTCATACTAGTGATTATGATGCTGTTTACGACCAAAATATCACTCGTAATGGTGTCGGTCTTTCATGGCGTAAATCATTCAATTCCCTACCCGATTTCTTTCATGGTAAAAAATATGAAAAGAAACAACAAGCCAAGGATACTTCTGGCGTAAGGGGAAATCAATAAGAATGGTATTTTATTTAGACGATGCTACTTCTTGTAAATACGATTCCAATTGCTGTGCTATCACGTCCCAGCTAAATTGACTACGTATAACATTTATCCCTGCTTCTCCCACTCTTTTCCTCATTTCTGCTGTTGACAATAATGCAATCACACTATCTGCAAATAGCTGTGGATCTGTTTGTTTGATCGCACCTTGGCCACTTTCAATATTCAATCCGCCAAAACCTATATTAGTGCATACCACAGGTACACCCATAGCCATTGCCTCCAAAACCTTATTTTGTGTTCCTGCACCAAAACGCAATGGCGCCACTACTACACTAGCACTATTATATACAGGTGCTAATTCTTTGATAAATCCGGTTACAACTATGCAATCATTAGCAAGTTCTAGTACTTTCTTTACAGGTCTTTGCCCTGCTATTACAAAACGTACATGTGGCATCTTCTGATGTATCAATGGCAATATCTCTTGCGAAAAATAGATCACCGCATCAACATTGGGCGCATAATCCATATTACCGGTAAACAGTAGCGTATCATTCTTGCTATAATCATGTCCTCCAGCTACAAATGTATCTAGGTCCACTCCATTAGGTAATAATCGTATATTATCTACATGATGTTTCTCTCGTAGATAATTCAAATCCTCGCTTGAACACACTAGCGACATATTATACGACCTCAATATCTCCTCATACCTTAATACTCTAGCCCCTTCTATTTTTTCAAAAAAAGTTCTGGCAAGTCCTCTCTTCATTGCTTGTCTACGTTCCCAATACAATGAGAATGCATCTGGCAAGTCTAAAATACGGGGTATATTTTTTCGTTGAGATAAGTAAGGAGACATTCTTAAATGTTGCACATGTATTGCGTCAAAATGTTCTGCTGATAATACTGCTTTCAACATTCTGCGCATTGCTCCGGACTGGAAATAATGAACCTGAAATGGCTTATTATCCCAAAAGCCGCGAATACAATTTAGTACAGACTTCCATTTAGGTAGGTAAATAAGATGTACTTTTGTAAATACTTTTTCTAGCTCTTTTATATACTCCAATTCATCCTTATGCTGTGCAAATGTCACTAAGTGCAACTCATGCTTTCCCTGCAATCTCTTGGCAAGATTGTAGATTTTAAGTTTATCACCTCTGTAAGGTGGGTATGGAATACGGTTAGCTAAGAACAGTATCTTCAAAATGCTGGACGTTTATAGCGTAGATTTATTTCAAAATTTCATGCCCAAGCTTATCTCGCTTGGTTTGAAGATAGAATTCATTATGCGGATTTGGCTTTATTTCTATAGGCACATTCTCTACTATTTCCAATCCATACCCTAATAATCCTGCACGCTTGCGTGGGTTATTAGTAATTAATTTTAGTTTAGATACTCCCAGATAGCGTAATATCTGAGCCCCAACTCCATAGTCACGTTGATCATTTTTAAAACCTAGCGCCAAATTAGCTTCTACAGTATCTTTCCCCTCCTCTTGCAACTTATATGCTTTCAGTTTGTTCAATAGCCCTATCCCACGCCCTTCTTGATTCATATACAGAACTACGCCTTTCCCTGCTGCATTCACTAATTCCATTGCCTTCTGTAATTGTTCACCGCAGTCACAACGTAGCGAATGTAGAATATCACCCGTAAAACAAGAACTATGTACCCTTACCAATACAGGCTCATCTTCTCTCCATTCACCTTTTATCAAGGCCAAATGCATTTCCCCAGTATTCGTCTGACGAAATGCTATCAATTTAAAATCACCCACTTTAGTAGGCATATCTACTCTTACTTCTTCTTCTATAAGGCTTTCAGTATGTAGTCTATATGCTATTAAGTCCTTAATTGAAATGATCTTCAAGTCATACTTCTTAGCTATTTCCATTAGTTGCGGTAAACGCGCCATAGTTCCATCATCATTCATGATCTCTACCAATACGCCTGCAGGTTCCATACCGGCCAACCGCGCCAGATCTACAGTAGCTTCTGTATGCCCTGCGCGACGCAGCACACCTTCATTTCGTGCCCTTAATGGAAATATATGTCCCGGACGACCAAGATCTTCCGGTTGGGTACTGGGATCTATCAATGCTTGTACTGTTTTAGAACGGTCTTGAGCAGATATACCGGTTGTACAACCCTTTCCTATCAAGTCAACTGATACAGTAAACGGGGTTTGATGGAGTACGGTATTATTCTCCACCATTAAGTTCAATTTCAATTCTTCACAACGGGTTTCTGTTAATGGTGCACATATCAGCCCGCGTCCATATTTCGACATGAAATTTATGACCTCTGGAGTTACATTTCTGGCAGCAGTTACAAAGTCGCCTTCATTCTCACGGTCTTCATCATCAACAACTATGAGCAATTTCCCTTTTCTTAGATCTTCCAGTGCAGATTCTATTGTATCAAGCATATTATAAACCTTCAGCTAAAATTTGAAATGCAAAGTTACTATGTATTGTATCTAAATCCTGAATACAATAATCAATTACCTGAATATTATTATACTTCTATTATGATCGCTTTTGAGCAACTAGTTGGTCTAGTTTGTTAGTTATTTTCAACATAATAGCCTGCTGATCATATTCTTTTTTTATTAATTCAGTACCATTTCGAGCTATTTTCATGGCTTCTTCCTTATTATTAAGTACCCATTTCACCTTTCGGGCATATTCCTCAGGATTATTTGCAGCTAAATAATGTACACGATCTATGCCATCTATACCTTGCATTCCGATGTCGGTACTGATCACTACTTTCCCTGCAGCCATTCCTTCCAATATTTTTATCCTTATTCCCCCACCTGACCTAAGAGGCACTATCAATATTCTTTTATCCGCAATAAATGCATTGGAATCTGCTACTTCTCCCATGCATTTCAACCCATCCTTTTGCTCAAATTCAAAATGAGATGGCATATTACGACCAGCAAAATAAAATTGAAATTCAGGTACTACCTTATGTAATACTGGCCAAATATCATTCACCATCCAGTTCATAGCATCAACATTGGGTAACCAATCCATTGCTGCTAAATGATACCCTACCCATGCTAACTCATCAGGCATCTTCTTAGGTACTATGCAAGTATCTATTCCAAAAGGAGCTACTAATATAGGTTTACATATCCCATGCTTATTTAATATTGTTGCGTCAACAGATGTAATAGGCAATAGCAGATCAAACGCAGACCATATTCCTTGTTCAAAATTCCTAATGCGTTCTGCTAAATTCCTTATATAGTACTTTTTTATTGGTGACTTAGTTTCTGTGGCTAAGCGCTCCCAAATTTGATATTCTATATTATGTAGCCTTAATACCTTTACCACTGAATGGTATTTATTAACTATTGGCAGATATATGGACAAAAAAGTACTCTCCAACTGTATCACATCCGGCTTGAAAGAGATTAATATCTGTTCCAACTTAAGTCCAAAGTCTTTATTCTTAAGCCTTTCTGTATGGCTGGGTTCTTTACTAAATAGGAAATTAGTAAGTACAGACATCGGTTTTATACTATTATCCACCTTTACCGTCTCAAAACCGGCTAATTTGGGGTATAGATTTGATATGAAAGGCTCTTCTACATAATGTCTTACTGTGTTCATTGCCAGCAAAAACACTTCCCAGCCTGCCTTTTGGTATCCTTCTATCATAGCATGCATAGCTAATGCACCTCCATCCTTTAGCGGATAAGGCACCCTGCTGGTCACAATAAGTATTTTACCTTTAGACATTGGATGCGAATTACAAAAATAAAACGCAACTTCGAAACACTTATTTTTACAACATGGTTCCTAAGAAACTTATTTTTCTGGCTGCAAAGCCTATAGGTTATTACTGTTTTTTGCATTTATTAGAGATTCAGAAGTCTCTCAATATTGAAATATTGGGCCTATTGACCCAGACTAGAAAAGAATTTGGCAACGAACACGACCTTGTAAGGCTTGCACATGAACATAATATAACTGTATTTGAAAAACTGGATGAACTACCTGAATCTGATATTATCTACTCTATTCAATATCACGAGATCCTCAAACCTGTTCACATACAAAAGGCCAAACAAGTAGCAGTAAATTTACACATGGCCCCACTACCTGAATATCGGGGATGTAATCAATTCTCTTTCGCTATCATCGATGGCAATAAAGAATTCGGCACTACCATACATCAGATAGACCATCGTATAGACCATGGCGATATACTCTTTCAAAAACGGTTCCCTATTCCGGAACATTGCTGGGTAAATGAACTGTACGAACTGACTCTTGATACATCTATCTCTTTATTCAAAGAATCTATCTCTAATATCATCAATGATAATTACACTCCAATATCTCAACAGTCATTAGAATCTCAATATGGCACATCATTACATTATAGAAATGAAATTGCTGAATTAAAAATAATAGACCTTAACTGGGATAAAGAAAAAATAGAACGTCATATCAGAGCAACTTCCATGCCTGGTTTCGAACCCCCATATTGCCTTATAAACGGTAAAAAAGTGTATTTTTCTACACATTAGGCATGAAAAAACAAACTAGAATAGTCTGCACTGTAATTAACGACCTGAATTACGACCAGCGAATGAATCGTATCTGTAGCTCACTTACAGATGCAGGTTACGATGTTACTTTGGTAGGCATTAGAAGAAAAAATAGCAAACCATTACTGCAACGTTCCTTCAAACAAGTACGCCTGCCTATTATAGCCGAGCAAGGTAAGATCATGTATATCGATTACTGGTTCAAATTGTTCTTTTTCTTACTGTTTAGAAAAGTAGATATACTCTGTGCTATCGATCTCGATACTATACTACCTGTTTACTACGTTTCTAAACTGCGCAGCAAGAAACGTGTATTCGATTCACATGAACTCTTTACTGAAATGAGAGAATTAGTAACAAGACCGGCTACTCTAAAAATGTGGGTATGGATTGGCAATCACACCGTACCTAATTTCCCTGTTGGCTATACTATTGGTGAGTGTTATGCAGAACATCTCAAAAAACAGTATGGGGTCACTTACGGCATCGTACGCAATGCCACTATTCTCAGACCTTTGCAGATACCCGAAAAAAAAGAACGTTTTATTTTATATCAAGGCACTGTAAATGTTGGTCGTTGTTTCGAACAAGTGATACCTGCCATGCAATATGTTGATGCACAACTTATAGTATGCGGAGAAGGTAATTTTTTCGATGAGGCATTGGCACTTACAAAACAATATGGCCTGGAAAATAAAATCATCTTCAAAGGTTTCGTTCCTCCTGAACAGCTTCGAGAATATACCTTACAAGCTTGGATAGGGATCACATTATTTGAGTCTACCAGTCTCACTAACAGACTTTCACTTGCCAATCGCTTTTTTGATTATATGCACAATGGGGTACCTCAACTTTGTATCAAATACCCTGAATACGAAAAAGTAAATGATCAGTTCGAAATTGCCAGCCTAATCGATGATCCTACTCCTGAGACCATAGCGGCATCACTCAATAAGTTATTTGTTGATGATGATTATTATAAACAACTACAGAATAATTGCCTGAAAGCACGCGAAGTATATTGCTGGCAGGTAGAAACTAAATCATTATTATCAATTTATGATGCCCTATCCTAAAATCAAACTACATATAGTAGCCCTAGATATACCCTATCCTTTAGACTATGGGGCTGCTATTGATATGTATTATAGGATCAGGTATCTACAGGCAGCCGGAGCGGAGATATACTTGCATTGTTTTCAATATCATGGCCGACAAGCATCAACGGAGCTGAACAAATGGTGTAAAGAGGTATATTATTACCCCAGAAAGAGTATGCTTAAAAGCTTGCCTATTTCTATACCTTATACTATCTATTCCCGCAGAGATGATTTGTTATTGAAAAGATTACAAGAAGTAGATGCCCCCATTTTATTCGAAGGGGTGCATACATCTTATTACAAATCTCATCCCTCTCTCAAGAATAGAATAAAGGTTATTCGCAATCATAATATAGAACACGATTATTTCAGACAATTAGGTCAGAAGGCTAAAAACCCTATCAAGAAACTATTCTACATGAACGAATCTCGTCTACTGAAAAAGTACGAGTATAATATGCAAGACATTCAGGCCTTTCTTCCCATCACTACATCCGACTATAGTTTCTTCAAACAATTATATCCTGACGCCAAGTATTCTTTGACGCCTCCTTTCCATTCATTCAAGGAGGTATCTTCATTGCCTGGCATAGGTTCTTATTGTCTATTCCACGGCAACCTGGGACACCCCGAAAATATAGAAGTAGCCATTTATATAGTAAAAGAAGTTTTCTCGGGAATTGATGTACCTGTTATTATTGCTGGCAGAGACCCATCTCCTCTGGTTATTGAGGCTTGTGCATCCATTTCTAATTGCAAATTGGTAGTGCATCCATCTACTGAAGATATGGAAGAACTCATAAAAGAAGCCCAGGTGCAAGTAATGCTTACATTTCAACCTACAGGCATGAAGACCAAACTGTTGCTCTCTCTATTCTGTGGGCGCCACATCTTAGCTAATGAGCCTATGCTGTATAGCACGGGTTTAGAAAGTACTTGTACTATCGCCAATACAAGTCAGCAAATGCAAAAAAGAATTATTGAGCTAATGAGTACACCCTTTACTCAAGCAGACATTGATGCCAGGATCGTACAACTCAGGAAATACTATGATACTGCCACTAATGCAGCACATATCATTAAACTCCTGCAGCCGATATCTCTTTAACAGCACCTTGTTCTATACGCACCACACGTGCCGGGTATTTTTGAATGATTGTATAGTCATGTGTAGCCATAATAAATGCTGTATGGTAATCCCTACAGATATTGAACAACAATTGCATGATCTCATCTGTGGTGTCCGGATCTAGATTTCCAGTAGGCTCATCCGCCAACATTAATTTAGGATTATTAAGTAAGGCACGTGCAATATCCACTCGTTGCTGCTCACCACCTGACATCTCGTAGGTCATTTTAAAACCCTTTCCTTTTAACCCTACTTTCGTAAGCACATTCTCAATCTTCTCTTTCATCAATACCTTATCCTTCCATCCGGTTGCCTTCAGTACGAACTCTAGATTATCGTATACATTCCTATCTGTCAATAATCGAAAATCCTGAAACACTACACCAAGATTACGGCGCAATAAAGGCACTGTCTGCCAGGTAAGTTGCTTGAGATCAAAACCTGCAACTTTACCATCTCCTTCTCTCAAATAAACATCACCATACAATGTTTTCAACAAGCTCGATTTACCACTACCTGTTTTACCAATTAGATATATGAATTCACCCTTCCCTACTTCAAAGTTCACATTTGAGAGGATCAGGCTCTTACCTTGATATATATTAGCACTCTTTAAAGAGACTATATTTGATTCGTTCATTATCATATATTTAAAGATACATCTAGATACCTATACTTCCACTAATGAATTATTAATGTAAACTTAAAACATTCCTGAAGAATACCGAAACCATCCTTAATAAAAAATGCCTTGGCTATAGCCAAGGCATTTTTTATTATTAACTCTCAATATTAGTATGATACCAATTTCTCAGTATGTGAATCTGTACCTGTAGTAATATGTACAAGATAGATACCCTTAGAACTAATAACTGCTGCCGGTATTTCTATACGTTGCACACCTGAATTATCAATTCTCTGACTGGTAGTATAAACCATTTTACCAGTAAGATCCGTTACATTGACCTGTACATTATCATTTTGTACACCTTGAATAATAACATAACTGCTACCGGTAGTAGGGTTAGGAGCTACTACATAAGACTTGTTCTCTGTCAACAGTGTATTCAGACCTAAGTTCCAATTACTGATATTCAAACGATCCAAGTAGAAATTATTACCAGTACCTGTATTATAATTAGGATTGAATGTGCTGGTATTAGTAGTAAGACTTGTATCTACACCAGGTTTGAAACGGAAACGGAAGAATGTTCTGTTTGTTTTGGCTGCAGCAGGTATAGTATAACTATGCAATGCCCATTGATCCAAACCGGTAGGCGTAAATGGATCTGTATATTCTCCATTATTACCAACATCCAATTTAGAGATTCCTGTAATTCTATTCCATGTAGTACCGCAATCTGTAGAATAAGATATGATCAAACTATCTATCAATATACTGGTATAGCTGGTTCTGAACGCACCTGCCGACATGAAGTTCAAATTACAATTAGTAGCAAAATTAGAACCTGTAAGGTCAAACGCAGGTGTCATGAAATCATCCGTATCGCCACGTGGCGCACCTACCAGACTGTTAGGGAATAAACGGTCATCATACGTAGTATAGCGCATACATGTGTTATCGTAATATCCAGCGCCATTAAATATTTCCCAATGGAATTGATTGTTATAATAATTGAACATAGGATACTTACCGGCATCGCCACTTGGATTAAAGTCTGCTACATAACCTAATGGATTAATAGCATTAGTATCCGATACATAAATCGCATTATTATTAGTGATCGTATTATCACCACCATTTGAATGTGCTTTAAGTGATACACTCACCCAACCCGGTGTAGAAAATTCATTTTTAACTAAGTCACCTGCCGGCACTAACCTTGTCAGTGTATCATATCTAGCACCATTTGAAAATGTCCAGAAAACAGATTTGACTGTATCGTTCCAGCTTTGGTTTCTGAACTGGAATGAATCTAAACTTCCAATACATCCAAAGAATCTTCTAGATCCATTTGGTAATGAAAGTGAACTTCTTTCAACCGAGAAATCAGCTGTTGGTGGTATGATAGGCATACTAGCATACGTACTATCAGGATTCAATACACCTGTCAACAATAAGTTAGTAGTTGTCCATAAATTATTTCTGTTACCTACTGCACTGTTTAAAGATGCACGTGATCTTACAACCTGACCCTTTGTAAACATATTAGGACCTTGTGCGCCACAATCAGAATAATCCATGATATTTTGAACATTCGTCGTATCAGGATAATCTGCTAAAGAATCTAAACCATTCATATTTGGATATATCTTGAAATATCCAAATCCGAAATTAGGTTGGTAGAAATAGTTGTAATACATACCCGGACCATTAGGTGATGTAGAGATATCGTTTTTGATATATACTGCACCTTTGATCTTATTGGTATATCCTGACGCAGCACTATCACGTATCGCACCAGGGTTATTGTAGAACACAATACTGTAACCTGAGTCAGAATGGATAATGTATTGTTGAGAAACCGGTACACCACCTACAAATGAGATAGTATAACCTGTATCAATAAATGGTATCAAGGCATTAATGGTTACTGTTTGAATGGCTGTAGTTGTCGTTACAGTTCCAGATATTTTCTTTACAGTATCTACATTATGCGTAAAGTAGTTGTAATGTGTGAATGCTACACCATATGGTTTACCCAATGTACCAGGACCGGGATAGAATCCAACTGTATTGATCCATGAATGAGATTTTGCTACAAAATCCAAACCTTTACCGTTTACAGAATCCACTACCATACGTGTAGTAGTATCTATGATGGATTTATTGATGATTGTTGCATAATTCAAGCATGCTGTATCAGCTCTTGGACATGCTCCGCAAGATGTGCCGGGAAAGTGACCTTTTGTTGGTGGGGTATCATCTACTCCATCATCCCCACATGATACACATGGACTATTAGTATTACCCCACGGGTGTTGCAAGTTGAAATAGTGACCCGTTTCGTGTGGAAGGGTATAACCTATCTTCATGATAAATGTACTTCCATCCCAGGCACCAAAGATCGCACCATCAGAATAAGGGAAAACAGCTGCTTGTGATGGAGGTGTAGTATATGCCAATACTACTGCACCGGTAAGTCCGGAGCCTTGACCGATCTTATTTTTGATCCACATATTGTAATATGAAGATGGAGCCCATAGGTCATATTTCGCCTCGTCATCGCTTTGTACGTCTAGGCCATATGTCCATTGGCTTACACGACGGGTAATTCCCTTGGTCGGATTACCATTCGGATCCTTCTTTGCTAGATGGAATCTGATATGGAACATACCAATGTATTTCTTGAATTCAGGATACACATATTGCGTATCCGTAAAACTTACAAGATTATATGTACTATTCAAATAATCAATAATGTTGTACAAAACAGTATCTGCAATATTCTCCTTTCCATAGTTATGGATAATGTGGAAAACGCAAGGTATATCTATATAGCTGGTATCTGTTTCATACACGCCGGTTGTCTTATTCAGCAGGTTATCGTCTGAAAATATATCCTTACTCTGTCTGGTATGCGCCTTGATAAATGTTTCCAATTGCGCTTGTACCGCATCCACTTCCGGATGTTGTTTACGAAATTTTTCATACTGTAGATCCGTACCACACACCCGTACCTGTGCATGAGCCATACTTCCAATTCCGGATAAGATCAAAAAGAGTAAAATTGCTTTCCTTACCATTTTGTTATTAATTATTAATAATTTGATGAGCAACAATAGTTTCAAAGGTAATTATTCCTGTTAAAAAATTGCAAACTTTTGTCACACAAAATTAATTTGTATACCTTATCATATATAGACGTAAAATTATCAGCATAACCCCATCCCTATTTGTCAGTCTAATGTCACAAATAACACTTATTTATTTTACATATTGATTCGCTCCCACTCCTCATATCTATATTACATTGATATTTTTTTAATTCTCAAATTGAATTTATGTAAATGTATTGCTACGAAAATGTCCTATTAATTTATAAACTACATTTGCACTTCCCACCCTTTTACCCTTACCATCTTATCGATGAAGTTTATTTTCATTTATATAGATATACTACTGATTCATTAATTGCGTTATTACTGTTTAAGAATTTATGAATAAAATATCTTTTGTCGTATTCAGTTTACTAGCTCTTATAGTAATACTTACTTCTTCTTGCAAACACGATCCTATCACACCTCTCAGCGATGCTCGCACAATCAGCTTTGCTACCGATGTACAACCCATCATCATTGCCAATTGCACCCAGTCTGGTTGTCATGGTACCTCCGGCTCTCGAAAATTAAAATTAGTGACCTATGACGAAATTGCCTCTATAGTTAGTTCAGGCAAACCTCATAGCAGTAGCCTATATACTTCCATTACTTCCAATGTGCTGAATACAATGCCTAAACCGCCTAATCCTCGGCTCTCCGATATTCAGATCAAAACCATTTATGTTTGGATCATGCAAGGCGCAAAAAATAATTAAAACAATGAAGAAACTTATTAAGCCTCTTTTTATCTTCGGCTCTGCTCTGGCTATGTCATCTTGCTATAGTGACAATCTCGCAGAGCTCACTCCATCTAATGGTCTTGGCGCTCTTACCTGCGATACCACAGGTACTATTTCTTATATGTCACAAATAGTACCCATTTTGCAAAACAATTGCGGTGTCAACAATTCTTGTCATAGCTCTAGCAATACCAGTAGTTACGATCTGTCTACTTACACTGGTGTACACAATGTAGTACGCAGTGGCCAGTTACTCAGTTCTATCACATGGTCAGGCTCGCCTTCTAATATGCCTAAGAATGGTTCTAAAATGAGTGATTGCAATATCACCAAAATTCAAAAATGGATAACTGCAGGCGCACTTAATAACTAATTCCTACAATGAAAAATTTACTCGCTATACTTTTAGTACTTACTCCTCTGTTTTCTTTGGCTCAGGAAAATAATACTACCGACTCTTCCCGATTCACTACCCACACCTTCAATGGTACTCGCGTGGTCAATTTCCAGTCTGTAGAAGTAGCTCCTGCTCACAATCTCGAATTCATGATCCAACATCGTCTGGGCGAAATGAGCGCAGGTATCAATTCTTTTTTCGGTCTCGATAATGTGTCCAGCATACGTGTTGGCTTTGGTTATAGTATCGATGGACGTTTGGAATTAGGTGCAGGTATCAGCTCTGTAGAAAAACTCCTCGATGGTTATATCAAGTACCGCTGGCTGCGTCAAACCAAGGATAACAGTATGCCCATCAGTCTTACTTTATTAGGGGGTATGTATTGCACTCTACAGACTGACCCCAATGCAGCTGTCAATGGTTTCGATAAGTATCACTACACTTGGGATCGTGTTTCTTATTCTTTCATGCCTCTTGTAGCTCGCAAATTCTCCGATCGTTTCTCTGCACAGCTCAGTCCTGCTTATGTGCATTTTAATATGGTAGATAATATCACCGATAAGAACGAAATGCTGGCTATGGGTTTTGCAGGTCGTTATCGTTTCTCTAAGAGAATGTCCCTCACTCTCGAGTATGGCCTGCGTTACAAGTCATACACTACGCAGACCTATTACAACACCTTCGGACTAGGATGGGATATTCAGACAGATGGGCACGTGT
>JBAWXE010000059.1:0-17044 GCA_037144255.1 Bacteroidota bacterium
CCACCACCCTCAGATCTGCCCTGTCCGCCCCCTTTCCCTGCTTCTCCTTCCGGTTTGTGCAATCCTTTTATGGCAAAACAAATACTAATAGGTTTACCCATATCAGCTCTGTCTATTTGTGCTTTTGTATAAAATGCTTTGAATGGTATGGCAGCTTCCCATATCAGTTCATGGTATTCATCATAGCCTATTTTCACTTGTATGCCACATGCATTTTCTTTGCCTACTACCAATGGTCCGTTGCAGTTTTTAAAACCTTCTACAGAGAACTCTCTAGTATTATCCATGGCCATTCTTCGCATCATACCACTATCACTCATATGCATTCCATCCGGTGCTTTTTTCATTTTCACAGGGCTGGTATTGTTCTCTACAGGGTAATGTATGGCCATGGTCTGATCTTTGTTGCCGGTACCATCTATCCATATGGTCATACCGGCACGTAGTATTTTTGTTTGGGTGGCTTCATCACCTGCTTCTATAGTTAGATATACATTGTTTTTATCGTTTGTTACAGCATAGCCTACCATAGCTTTGCTGTCATACGAAGGGTATGGCGAAGGCCAGTCTTTACTATCCCCATCCACAGTTATAGGTAGCGATTGCCAAATACCGGATACTCGTTTAGGGGCATGTTTCAATGAGGAGCAAGAAATAACACCACAAATTCCAATACTTAATATAAAAAAATATGTATAACGCATGTTTATTATTAAATTGTAAAAATTCAGTTTGTAAAAATACAAATCACTTATAAGATATTATCAGACAATATATTTTTACAGGGGTTTAATAGCTCTGATCATTGAATAATAGATGAAAACACACACATTCTATTGACTGCACTACTGTTTCTTTAATTACAATTGTAAAATATATATAAAGTATAATTTATTCTATTTAAATTATACCCAACTTATTAGCTGCTAGGCTTGTCTTTTAAGAAGGTAGAGAAGAGTTTGTTCGGTATTCCTTTTAGTAGGTATTTTCTATCATAATTTATTATCTTAGTGCTTCGCGTATAAAATATTTTGTGAAAAATGGCACAAAGATGACCAATATCAGTACAATATAGTTTATAAAATTATCAGAAAAATATTCGAAGCATAACACATTACGTATGAAAATGAAACTTGTACTATCTTATTCTTTACTATTACTAATGTTGGTTGTTGGCAGCAACAAAGGTCTTGCACAGGTAAATATTACCAGTGCAGTTACTCCTGCTCAATTAGTACAAACAATAGTAGGAGGTGGCGTAACATATTCTAACATCACATCTGTTTGTCAACCTACTCAATGGGGAAGATTTACTGTTACCTCTAGTAATTTAGCTTTGGATAGTGGTATCATTCTTACTTCTGGTACTGCTGCTACTGCAGGTATTAACATAGGTGCTAATGCCGTTCCTGTTGGTACTCAGTCTTTTGTCAGCACAGGTTGGGGTACTCCGGGCGATGCTCAATTAAGTGCCAGCATCGGTGCCGGTGCTGCCGGTGGTTTTGATGCATGTGTTTTACAATTTGATTTCGTTCCTACAGGTGATAGTTTATCTTTTGGTTATGTATTTGCTTCTCAAGAATTTTTAGACTTCTCTTGTTCTACTGTGAACGATGGTTTCGCTTTCTTCCTTTCAGGTCCGGGTATTGCAGGTACTCCAAATCTTGCATTGGTACCCGGTACTAATATTCCGGTTTGTATCAATAGTGTAACCAATCCTGCAGCAGTGAATGTGTTTGGAGCTACTGCCAGTTGTACTGCTATGGGTCCCGGTTCTCCGTTTGCTAATTTATATGTAAATAATGCATTCAACCCTACCGGTCCTTTAGGTACTCCTGCCGGCACTTGTACTATCAACTACCCTGGTTTTACACATCCGCTTTTGGCTAAACATGCTGTAATTCCTTGCTCTACATATCATATCAAATTGGCTATCGAAGACGTTGGTGATGATATTTATGATTCCGGTGTATTTATTGCAGCTAACAGTTTCAAAACAAACGGTGTTACTTTGCAATACAATTCAGATCTAGGTCAAGGTATTCCATATATACAAAGAACTTGTTCTCATGATGGTTCGGCTATCGTACACATCACCAGACCACATTCTCAGCCATATGCACAAACAGTATTATTGGGTTATGGTGGTTCTTGTACTCGTAATGTAGATTATAGTCCGGTACCAGATAGTCTTGTTATTCCTATAGGTGATTCTGATGTATCTTTTATAATACAATTATTGGGTCCACCTTCTACAACTCCTATTCAAACAATCACTATCCTGGCTATAAACCCATGTAATGGCTTGCCTACAGATAGTATTGTTATCCCTGTTCATAATGTTTTCCCTACATATACTATCAGTCCTGATACTACAGTGTATTGTGGCGATACGGTAAGGATGATGGTTTCAGGTATCAATGACTCTGCTTTTGTATACCATTGGGTAGCTAACCCGGCAGCAGTTATAGGTAATCCTACTGATACGATCACCTATTCGGTGCCATATGTAAATACTACTTATACACTATATGCGGATTATAGCGTATGCCATGACACCATACATTTTAATGCTAACATGCAATATCCTCAATTCACTATCAATCCTGATACTACTTTGTATTGCGGTAATACTGTATCTCTGAAATTATCGGGTGATGGTGGCCATGATGGTGGGTATAATTACAATTGGGTAGCTAATCCTCCTGCATCTATTACCAGTGCTACAGATACTGTAACAACTTCTAATCCATATGTAACTACTACCTATACTGTAACAGCGGCCCTGAATGGACATTGTGTTCAGAATTTTAATTTCACATCAAACATTTTGTTACCAAACTTCACCATCCGACCTGATACTACTTTCTGTGCCGGTGATCAATTGCCTATGCAATTGTATGGTGGTTATTTAGATCCTGCATACCAATATATATGGTCATGTAATCCTTCTGTCCCTATTATTGGCAGTACAGATACAATCGCATATTGTACACCTCAATATCCTACAGATTTTACTGTTATAGCTTCAGTAGATGGTACTCATTGTATAGAAACTTACCATTTCCATGCTTCTATCGATCCATTGCCTACTATCAGTATCACTCCTCACGATTTTGAATTCTGTATACATGATTCTATACCTATATATTCTACTACTACTCCTAATTACTTTACAGGCTATTCGTATAGTTGGTATCCTACTACAGGCTTTAGCAATCCAAATAGTCCAACGCCTAATTACATGGCTCCTGATACCGGCTTGTTCCAATATGTATTAACCGTTACTACTCCTATTGGATGTACCGGTAGAGACACTTTGTATATGCACTCACATAATAACATCAAAGTGACATGTGGTCCTGACGAAACAATACATTATGGAGAAAGTGTTCGCTTATCAGCTCATGGTGCCATGTATTATACTTGGACACCGGTTACTACTCTCGATAATCCAAACTGGGGTTACCCTATTGCCAATCCTACAGAAACCACTACATACACAGTTATTGGTTTGGGTGAGTATAGTGGTTGTATCGATTCTTCTCATGTAAGAGTGAATGTTATTTACCCTGACCATGGAGTACCTTCTGTTTTCTCTCCTAATGGGGATGGTAAGAACGATATCTTCAGAATAGTAAATGTGAAATACCACAAATTGTTAGAATTCAGAGTATTCAACCGTTGGGGTGAAGAAGTATTCAATACATTGGATCCGGAAGGCGGATGGGATGGTACTTACAATGGCCACCCTGCTGACATAGGTACTTATCATTACCTCATCAGGTTAGAAGCTCCGGACGGCACTCCTAAATTAGATGTAGGAGATGTTACACTGATCAGATAATATTTTAAGATACCATAACAAAAAAATCCTGACCATATGGTCAGGATTTTTTTATGAATTGCATTCATTTACATTCTTGCTCTCCAGGGTATCTCTGTAGCACCATTGATATGCCCTATATACCGTGCTAATACAAACAGAAAATCTGATAATCTGTTCAGATACTGCAATACTAATTCCGGCATGTATTCTTCTTGTTCATGCATTTGTACACAGAGTCTTTCAGCCCTTCTGCATACACAACGCGCTACATGGCAGGTAGATGCTGCCATATGACCTCCGGGTAGTATGAATGAACGCATCTCAGGTAATTGTTCATTCATCTCATCTATACAGTATTCCAGCCATGTTACATCTGCATCGTGCAGATCAGGTAATTTCATTTTTATATCCTTGTCCGGATTAGTAGCCAATACAGAACCTATAGTAAAAAGTCGGTCTTGTATCTCATGTATCCATCCACTTATCTTTTCATTTGCACACATATCATTCACAATACCCAGAAAAGAGTTCAGCTCATCTACAGTGCCATAACTCTCTATGCGAATATGGCTTTTAGGTACTCGCACACCCCCGATAAGGCTGGTACTACCTTTATCACCTGTTTTTGTATATATCTTGAAACTCATATGCTTACTCTTATGCTATTACAAAATTCCTGTTAGGGCTTGCATTCAATTTATCTGTCTCTACTATACCATCTCTTATACGTATGATACGTTGGGTATAGTTGGCTATATCTTCTTCGTGTGTTACTAATACTACTGTATTACCACCATCCTGTATCTTACCAAATAACTCCATGATCTCAATAGATGTCTTAGTGTCCAGATTTCCCGTAGGCTCATCTGCTAATATGAGTGCAGGGTTATTGATCAAGGCTCTTGCTATGGCCACACGCTGGCTTTGTCCACCTGATAGTTCATTAGGGCGGTGATGTGCTCTGTCTCCCAAACCTACTTTATCCAGCATGGCACGTGCACGTTCTTCTCTTTCTTTTTTATTGGCACCGGAATATATCAGTGGCACAGCTACATTTTCCCATGCTGTGAGGCGGGGTAGCAAATTGAATTGCTGGAATACAAATCCTATTTCCTGATTTCTTACATCTGCCAGTTCATCATCCTTCATGCCACTTACATCTTGGCCATTCAGTATGTACTGCCCATCTGTAGGGGTATCCAGACAGCCTAATATATTCATCAAGGTTGATTTGCCCGAACCCGATGGCCCCATCAATGCCACGTACTCATTCACATTGATCACTAAGTTGATACCTTTGAGCACAGGTACTGCCTGCTTACCCATAAAGTAGCTTTTCTGTATATTATTCAGGTGTATGATCTCTTTCATTGCCATTTAACGCATATTCGGTGATGCTTGTTTTCAAAAATACATATAATTTCACGCATCATTCACTGGTATCTGTCAGCACATGCTTTGTTTTCCAAATTGTAAGATCAATATTGGCTTGTACATCACCCGTAAAAGGGAAGATGGCTACCACGACCTGGAAACTATATTCTATCCGGTACAGTTGCAAGACGCCTTAGAGGCTGTTCCTGCTACTATAGCTAATACTCACATCAGTGGTAAGGCTGTAGCGGGTAATACTCAGGACAACCTAGTATGGAAGGCATATACGCTATTGCAGCAACATTACCCTGCACAGGTTCCCCCAATGGATATATACCTGCATAAAGTGATACCTATGGGTGCGGGTCTAGGTGGGGGTTCTGCCGATGGGGCATTTATGTTACAACTGCTGAATGATATCTGTGAATTAGGCCTCAGTAAGGAACAATTAGCCTCCTATGCCTTGCAGCTGGGTAGCGATTGCCCTTTCTTTATATACAATACCCCGCAATATGCTACAGGCCGTGGAGAACAGATGAGCCCCATAAATATCGATCTCAGCAGTTATAGTTTACAACTTATTTGCCCGCAGCTACATGTGTCTACAGCCAAGGCATTCAGGATGATAAGTCCTAAACCAGCCCCATACGACCTCAGACAATTAGCCTCTCTGCCAATAACAGCATGGAAAGGAACCATCTGTAATGATTTTGAAGCAGCTGTGTTTGCCATGCATCCGGAAATAGGTAGCATCAAGCAACAACTATACGATCAGGGGGCAATATATGCTGCTATGAGTGGTAGCGGATCTGCTGTATATGCAGTAATGTCAAAGGGGAGTAAAGCGCTGATAACCGCTCCTGTGGCTTTCGAACAGGTATATGTACTATAGTACCCGGCTAAAGAAAGAAAAGCCGATACCCAATGGGTACCGGCTGTATAAAGAGGTAATTGAGTAAAACTATTTTACTTGTGCCACCAATTTCTTGAATGATTCAGGCTCGTTCATAGCCAGATCAGCCAATACTTTACGGTTCAGTTCGATGCCTTTAGCACCTAACTTGCCCATGAACTGTGAATAGCTCAAACCTTCTTCACGAACAGCAGCGTTGATACGTACTATCCATAAGCTACGGTAATCGCGTTTTTTCAGTTTACGACCTACAAACTTGTAGCCCAAACCTTTCTCCAACACGTTTTTGGCAACGGTATAGACGTTTTTACGTTTACCGTAGAAGCCTTTCGCTTGATGTAATATTTTTTTCCTTCTGGCGCGCGATGCAACCGCATTTTTTGAACGTGGCATATCTCTATGTATTTAAAACCGCTGTTCCTTGAGAGAACCGCTGTTTTGTTTATTTAAAATTTTATATCAAAAAACTCCAAGATCATTACTCTTTACATACCCTTATCAGGTATGTGCCGAGCAACTATCCCATACACAACATACGAGTAACCAGGTTCATGTTCGATGGGTGAACAAGGCCGTGGATACGCAAATGGCGTTTACGGGTCTTAGATTTTTTGGTCAACAGGTGACTTTTAAAAGCCTTATATCTACGGATCTTTCCGGTACCTGTAACTGTAAATGTTTTTTTGGCACGTGAGTGCGTCTTCATCTTTGGCATGGCCGAGAATTTGGGATGGCAAAGGTAATCTAATTTCAAAATTTACCAAAATTAATTGCAGAATTAATGCGGGCGGGCTTTGAAGAGGCCAAAGCTACGCTTTTTTAATGATATATTATATTTTATTAGCTATTATTCCTTTGCCAGTCTTGTTACTGCCCTTGCTCCTGCTGCATCTGTCAGTTCCAGCAGGTACATACCTCTCGGTATATCATATAGCCCTATTGCATTATTGCCCATCTGTAGTGTGCCTTTTTCCACTCTTTGCCCCAGCAGGTTTTGTATAGTATAGGTAGTAGCGGCCATTACCCCATCTATATGCAGTACATCATTGGTCGGGTTGGGGTATACATTCTTAACCAGCTTATTCAGGGTAGCCACGCCCTGTGGCCATACTATTACCTTTACTGTATCATAGGTAGATACCCCACACAGTGTTTGTTTTACTACATAGCTGGTGGTAGTGGTGGGTTTTACCCATATACCCCCACCGCTGTCTATAGGGGTACTGTTACCCAGCACATACCATGTACAGGGCATAGCCTCATCATGCAGGCCTATATAGGCACTATCCCCCAGGCCTATTATAGTATCATGCCCAGCGTATGCTATGGCATCAGAGGCTATTACACTTACATCGTCTATGAGATACCAAGAATAACCACTACCTGATAATCCAATATAGGGCACATAATTGGTGTGTGCTTTATCTCGAAAATTACCTATAGTGATGAATTTCTCCGTGCCACTTGCAGTAAATGTACCCTTCTATTTTCACCCAATGCATGGTATCATAAATGATGGTAGTATTTTCTACCTGTGGAATATGTGAAGTCTGAGGTGCTGCGCAGCCTATAGAATCTGTATTATCAATGCTACCATTATCCAGATAAGCCCCTATATTGGCAATAGCATAATCCGAGCTTTCTTCTAATACTGTATAAAAAGTTACACAATATTGTTTTCCATTAACTAATGTTTGATACAATCTACCCTGTAAATAATCCCGATAATATGGTGGGGGAGGCGGAACGCTTTCATCATAGAACATCATTACTTGTACCAAACCATTACCTGTGCGTGGATACTGATAGAAATAGCCATTATTGGGTGCACCTGAGAATGGATTACTACCGGCACAAACATTACAATATTCAGGTGAGCAAATTGGATCTATAGAAACTGTATCAATTGGTGACCAATAATTTGCAAATCTGATCTGATCCCAAGCATTTGGACATTGGCTATGTTGTTCGAAACTTGGATTACGAACTAAATTCACTTGTGCTATAGTTATAGCACAGGTGAATTGTAACAATATCAAAATGATTATTCTCTTCATTTATCTGACTATGGATCTCCAGTAGTGAGTTTGCAATTAGTGTTACTATTCCTTAACCAGCCTTACTACTTGTTTCAGACCCTCATGGTTCACCAGTTCCAATATATAGGTGCCCGCAGCCATATCCTGTAGTGTCAGTACATTATCTCTGTTCTCTAATGTACCACTTACTACTGTGCTGCCCAGCAGGTTCTGTATAGTATAGTTCAATGCCTCGTTTACATGGTCTATATGCAATGCATTGTTGGCAGGATTAGGATAGATACTGATAGCCTCCTTAGCATTTATATTCCCAATGCCTTCATCGTACACTGCCATTGTGATACTATTACTGTTGATCTGAGTATAAGCAAAACAACCCTGGAGAGATGCAGTAGATAAAACGCAGGCCATTACATCGCCATTAGAAGGCAAATAGGTGTAAGTACTATTAACAGCTCCAAAAATGGCATGGCCATTTAAGATCCATTGATAACCAGGGTTCGCAATATTGGAATATGCAGTGAAAGTAACCTGAGACCCTCCAATGGCAGGATTGTTATTGACCACTATATTTATATAGGGTGTAATAACTGTGTCAACATTGATATTGGTACTGGCAACTGAATAGCAATGGGTCACAGTATCGGTTACTGTAACATTATATCCCCCCGTATTGAATAGCTGAACATTGGCAATAGAATTGCTTTGCAAAGTACTTGTAAAACCTCCGGCCCCTATCCATAAATAATTCACACCGGCAATACTAGTAGCAGATAAATGCAATACATCCCCCACACATACAGGGCTATTACTACTGATGACCGGAGTTGTTGGTGGGGTTATAGTATTAAATACTATCGGCAGACCCGGATATGTAGTAGAACAATTATGTGCATACAGGGTGAAATAATTGTAGACCCCTGCACATAGGTTGTTGATTTTTATCGTGTCATTCACAACTACTGGATTGATAATAGTAATGCCAAAGGTGCCAATAGTATAATTCAGACTATCATAAGGCCCTGCACCCGATGTGGCTAATGCGATCATACCATTGCAGGGATTACAGAGCGTAGGCGCTATATTGTTGCCTATACTAAATGTAGGTGGAACAGGATTGGACAAAGTAACACTATGTGTAGTGGTGCATCCTAATATTGATACAACTACACTATAAGAACTAGCACTGATACCCCCACAATGTATATAGGTACCTGAGCTACCTGATGAGGTACCATTCAAAGAACTGATACCTGTAGATGCAGGAGTAGATGCTATGGTATAAATGGTATTGGGATTCAAACCGCTGATGGTGATACAGCCATTGCTACCCCCGCAAGTACTAGGGTCGCTGCCTGCGATAGTGAAGACGGGTGCAACAGGATCGTGGTAAACCACTTGATGGCTGGTAGAACAAGCACCTGATACTACTGTTACTGTATAAGTACCTGCGCTGATACCATTGCAATGTGTGTAGGTGCCTGATGCACTAGTGCTGGTTCCACTCAAAGAATTGATACCTGTAGATACCGGACTACTAACAACAGTATATACCGTATTGGCCGTTAGACCACTCAATGTAATACAGCCATTGCTGCTACCACAGGTTGTAGGGTCTGTACTGGCAATGTTGAATACAGGTGATTGAGGAGTAGTTAATGTTTCAGATATATAAGTAGTGGAGCTGCATGTGCCTATCACACGAATGCTATCATAGAGACCAGGTGCCAGATTTGGTAGTATGATATTGCCCGATGCATTCACAGTCATTGATGCTAAAGTAACTGTGTTACCATTCAATATATACTTCACAGTAAAAATATCCCCTGCATTCAGACCACCTAATGTGATACTGCCATCTGAAGATGTGCAGGTAGTAGGGTTTATATGGCTATGACTGCTGATAACAGGCGTGGCAGATACATTAATGGAAAATGCAGTACCAGCAGATACGCAACCATTCAGTAAGGCAAATACTGTATCATGTTGTAAACCGGTGTTTGGGTTCTGAATGACCTTAAAAGTATCTGTAGTAGGGTTAGGGCTGGCGAAGCTACTGCTGCCTGAATATTGATAACTATATCCTGCCCCGGTAGGAGCAATGATGTGAATAGTAGCAGGATTGCCTGAGCATACGCTCAGATTGCTTTGTGTCAATATAGGTGTGGCAGGAATAGTGCTGCCTGTCAGTGTAACAGGTCCGGAAATTGTACTACTACAGTTATGTGCAATAAGGGTAAAATTACCATAGTTCGCTTCGCAGAGTCCCGTAATGGTTATGTTACCTGAAGTGACAGTAGGATTGACAATGGTAGAAGTTATTGTTGTTGTAAGATTGGTGTATTTCAAAGTGTCATAAGAACCTGCACCTGTAGTAAGCGTAATGGTACCATTACATACCTGACACTGATTTGAGTTGGTATGAGAACTGATAGTAAATGATGGTGAAGGTGCTGGGTTTACAGTTACCTGATGTGTAGCTGAGCATCCTGCTAGGGTTACTGCGATAGTATAAGTTCCTGCAGGTATTCCACCACATGCATTATAAGAACCGTTAGTACCTGAGCTGGTATTGCTAAGTGCATTAACATTAACCAATGAAGGGCTTGATGATAGAAGGTAATAAGAGTTATTCGATAAGCCATTAATGTTGATACAACCGTCAGTTCCACCACAGCTTGTAGGGCTACTGGCATTCAGACTAAAAGTAGGTGTGGAAGGAGCTGTCAATAACTCGCTGATCCAAGGTGATGATGTACATCCGCCTGCTGTAACCCTGATACTATCATATTGCCCAGCTCCTAAATTAGGTATTGTGACAGTACCAAAACTATTGGCAGATAAACTAAGTGTAATATTAGTACCAACAACATTATAAGTAACGGAATATACAACGTTTGCGGTTAGCCCATTCAATATTATACTACCATCATTAGATGTGCAGCTTGTTGGGTTGATATGTGAATGGCTACTGATAACAGGAGACTGTGTAACATTGATAGTGAATGGTGTAGCTGCTGATTGGCAGCCATTCAATATGGCATATACTGTATCATTATTGCTACCGGCATTCAAAGCTAATGTACTCTCTGTAGTAGCCGTTGTAGGGTTGGGGCTGCTAAAACCACTGGTGCCGGTATAATAGTAGGTAATGCCTGCACCCACTGGAACTAATACACTCAATGTTAAGCTCGTTCCTGAACAGGTATTATAGGTATTACCCCCCAAAAGTACTGGCGCACTAGGAGGGGGCGGTGCTGATAAGGTTACATTAGGCAACAAAGGTATAGCACATGCAAATGTAGGGTCTAAACCTATGGTCATATTGGTATAGGTACCTGCAGTAAGGCCTGTGATGGTGTACGAAGTGCCCGATGCTACAAAGGATGGGAAACTACTAGGTGTGGCAGATCCATTGAGCGTATATTTTATATAATAGGTACTGCCTGAACTCAAACCACTAATAGTAATAGATCCATTGGGAATACCTCCGCAAGTACTGGGGTTGGTAGAGCTGATAATGGTAATACTACCTGCTGCAGGAATAAGATACGTTTTGAAATTTGGTGAAACTGAGGTAGGTGTGCCACTACAACCAAAATAAGTAACAGTGGCATTCCATAAACTATTAGCATTACCTGAAATATTAGTAAGAGGCAGTGTTAATGGGCTATTAGGGCTGAACTTGTGCACTCGGTTCGAATTGATCCTGTCACATACATACAGAGTTCCATCATTCATTACACCATTGATATTGATATCATTCATGAATATAGCACTGGGTGTTTGCAGGGTACTATCGTTCACTGTAGCAGGCGACACACCTCCGCTGAATCCTGCAATAGTAACGCCTGTACTGCCACTTACAGATCCAGGAGGGAACCGCAATACTCTGTAAAAATTATCTGCTACATAGGTATATCCTGTACAGTCTACCCATACAGCACTAGGTATATTCAGGTGTGTAGCATCAGCAGGCCCTACACTACCTGTACCGGCTACTATACTGCCTGCATAACCACCCGTAGGTACAGTGCCGGTCATAGAGTATTTCAACACACGGTAATTGTTACCATCTGCCACATACAAATTAGGAGTAGCAGCACCATCAATAAATAGAGCGGTAGGATTGTATAGATTGTTGCCGGCATTGCCAAATGTTTGTGACTGATTCACAATAGTCACACCATTGCTAGCTGTACCACTACCACTATATGGATATTTGTTCACACAATGATTCCCTTGGTCTACTATATATAATGCAGAACCACCTACACTGCTGTTATTGAATTTCATGGCTATAGGTGACTTCAAAGTAGGTGTTACACCAGAACCATAACCAGCAATAACAGTACCCATAGTGCCGGCAATTGTATTTGAGGGGAATACCAATACTCGCTGATCATAATTTTGTCCTGCTAGGCCAGCATCCAATACATAAATATTACCATTGGCATCTATAAATATATCTATAGGTTGGTTCAGCAGAGAGTCTGCCGCCGGTGCATTCAACGCTGTATAGTTCGGAGCAGCGGTTCCAATTGCAGACCCTGCTACTATTACACCTGTAGTATAGGGTGGGGTCCACTTCACTATTCTATGGTTGCTCTGGTCGGCTATATAAATGTCATAATTGGCAGTTACAAATATCCCGCGTGGGTTATTCAGTTGTGACAATCCGCTACCACCCGCACTTGCATCTCCTGCTACAGTAGTGCCATGGTGATTCCAAAGTATGGTATCTTTAAGTTGTATAATAGCGCCTTTCTTCCATTGTACTATTTCAGGTACACCGCTATTAGTAACTACAGATAATGTAGTAGGCAAGCAATGCCCATTAGTACCTACTATCGAATCGGTAGATTGGGCAATCGCATTACTACAGTAGATAAAAAGAAATGCGATAAGAGAAATAACTACACGTGCATATGTTTGCTTCATAAGATATGATTTGAAACGTCTAACAAATTAGTACAATATCAAATATCGTACATTTTATGCAAAAACTTGGATATGTATATATAGACGTATAACAAGGGGAAATGTATAGGTATTACAGGCTAGTTAATACCCTCAAACAATGAAAAAGGGCTACTATGGGGCAAAAAAATGCCGCTTTGCGATAGCAAAGCGGCAAATAGATATAATAAAGGGTGGAATTACTTTCCTTGAATGAACAGCTTTTGTGCAAAGATCATCTTAGGTCCTTGGAACACTGCAGCAGCACTACCGCCACCTATATGATACCAGTTGTACACTTGTCTGTCAGAATCATCCACACGATAGTAAGTAGGATTGAAAGAAGAGTAGAAGAATGTATTGGTAGTATTATCGCCACTTACACCAAAGATAGAATTCACCTCGCCCAGTGTACGGAAATAAGGAGGCAGACCTTTGATCACTTCCAGATAGTTCAGACTATCTACACCCAATGATGAATGGCTGAGATCCGGTACGGACTTAGTAGCATATACCAGAGTATCATTGATAAAATTAGCTAAGATAAATACTGAAGTATCTACAGAGCACATATCAAAACGATAGTAAGTATGCACATTACCCGCAGAGTCTGTGGTGGTTTTCTTATACTGATAACCACCGGTACCACAGTAATAAGCAGCACCCTCATAGGTAGTATACTTTTGCATGGTAGCAAAAGCTCTGTGCAAAGGCGAGTAATCGCAGTTCACCACAGGCACTACTACATCTTTAGTAGTATTCTTGCGACTGGTATTGCACGCTACAGTACCTATGATAGAGAGTAAAATGAAAAGCTTAAGTAATTTCATAACTGCAATTGTTGTATAATTTTTACAAAACTGGCAACATTTTTCCTTGCAAATTCCCCCCCAAAAAATGAGAGAATAGCCATAAAAAACGTTTACACGTAATGGAACTTGCAGCCAAAGTATGAAATATTCATGAAAAAGCATAGTTGATAGAAAGGAAAAATTTCATCTGGGGAATGAATATTTATATATAGATTTGTATATTGGATTCAAATTATAACTATAAATATAAGTTATTATGAAAAAAACAATACAATTGCTCGCCCTATGGGTGTTTTGCAGTTTTACTGCCTTTTCTCAAGGTAGCACGGGTCTGGTAGCTCACTGGGATTTTAATGGATCGGTAAATGATGTAAGCGGGCATGCATTGAATGGAATAAACTTCGGTGCGGTAGCTACTGCGGGATATAATAATATACCGAATACAGCCTACCAATTTAATGGAACATCCAGCTACATAAGAGTGCCTAATGACACCCTGATGAATGTGGGTGATAGTTTCTCGGTTTGTGCATTAGTGAGACTGGATACTTTTTACAATACTGTGTGTCAGGGACAGTTTTATATATTCAGAACAGACCCTTCGCAGACCTATACTATGGGTATGGCCATTAGTGATAATGCCTATGATAATTCATGTTCCACATTCACACCGGATAGTAATGTTTTCTATACAGTGGCACCGGGATCTGCTCCTGCTGACCCATTATGGAAAGACACTGCCATAGTGAAACATAGATGGTATTGTGTAGTAGGTACTTATGCACACGATACCTGCAAACTATATGTTAATGGTGCCTTGTACAAGAGTGTGTATTGGAATAGCTCATTCAGTCCTTATAGCGGTGATCTGTATATAGGTAAAGCTATTTTTACACAGTATCCTTATTTCTTTAGCGGTACTATAGATGATATGAGATTGTACCATAGAGTGTTGAGTGGTAGTGAAGCCAATATCTATTGCGACTCTGCCAAACAAAATCCTGAAGCGATCAGTTATCAAAATATAGCACCTGCTACTATAGAATTGAGCCCTAACCCGGTAATCAATCAACTGAACATTACATTACCGACCGGCTGGCAAAACAGCGAAATACAAATACTGAATGCCATGGGGCAGGTAGTATACAAGACCCACCAATATACAGGCAGCCAAATGCTACAAGTAGATATGAGCCAATATCCTGTGGGTATGTACATACTGCAGGTACAGCATGAGGGTATGCTGCAAACCAAGCAGATACTGAAGAACTAATTATCAGTCAGGCTGAATACACTTTAAAAGAGGTGCTATATATGTAATTGTACATTATAGCGCCTCTTTTGTATATTAGATACTGAACTAACTACAATCACTTTCTGACGGGGGGTAAAAATCATTATTATCACTACTTTTACGATAGAAAATTGTAACAACCTTTATATATGCCATTATTAAGATTTAGGATAAGTTGGGATGATAACGACCAAATATACCGAGATATAGAAGTGAAGAACGGGCAAACCTTTATGGAGTTTCGTAAGGTGATAGATGTGGCATTTGAGTTTGATGGTAAGCATCCATCGTCATTCTACGAAAGTGATGAGAGGTGGAAGAAAGGCCGTGAGATATCGTCGGAAGTGCTGGTGAATAAGAAAGATGCCCCTGCGCTGTCTATGACCAAGACACCGGTATCGGCATTGGTAATGAATCCGGATCAGAAATTCATATATGTATATGACCCTGCTAAGGAATGGACTTTTCATGTAGAGCTGATAGGTGTGAGCAAGGAAGAAGACCCGCGCCGCAACTACCCGTTCATATTCCGTAAGGAAGGAGTGGCCCCTGCACAATATGGTATAAAAGGAGTAAGCCCTGATAAGCTGCTGGAAATAGAAGAGAAGTATGATCTGGGTGCAGAGGAACTGGCAGAGGGTTTCAGTAATGAAGGTGAGGACGGATCGAGTGAGAGTTTTGGTCCGGCGGCTGAAGCTGAAGAATCTTACGAGGAATAATTTTATCAGTACAATCATTTGTAAGCATTGAGCGTAGCGAGAGAAAGAACGGTATATGTGATAGCAGGACCTACGGCTGTGGGGAAGACGGCTATTGCCATAGCGCTGGCGCAAAGGTTGGGTACAAGTATAGTATCGGCTGATAGCAGACAATGCTATTGTGAAATGACGATAGGTACTGCCAAACCCGGTAAAGAAGAACTGCAACAAGTACCCCATTATTTTATAGATACACACCATATACAGGATGCCCTGACGGCTGCCGACTATGAGACGCTGGCACTGGGGTATCTGGAAGAGATATTTGCCACTAAGGATACTGCTGTAGTAACAGGTGGTACAGGCCTGTACATAAAAGCACTGTGCGAAGGGCTGGATAATATGCCTGAGATAGATGATGCGATAGCGCATGGTGTGAATGAGGATTATGAAGAACATGGACTGCCCTGGCTGCAACAGTCGGTAAGGGCAGAGGATCCGGACTTCTACGGACAAGCAGAGGTGAAGAACCCCGCCAGACTGCTGAGAGCGCTGATATTCAAACGGTCTACCGGTGAGAGTATAGTGAACTTTCGCACAGGGGCTAAAAAGCAAAGGAACTTTAAGATCATCAAAGTGGGACTAGAGCTGCCACGCGAGGTGCTGTATGAACGCATTAACCAAAGGGTGGACCATATGATGGCAGCAGGATTGCTGCAAGAGGTGGAACAACTATACCCGCATAGACAACTGAAGAACCTGCAAACAGTAGGCTATACAGAACTCTTTGACTATCTGGATGAAAATTATAGCCTGGAGGAAGCAGTAGCCAAGATAAAACAGAATACCCGCCACTATGCCAAAAGGCAGATGACCTGGTTTAAGAAAGATGCTGAGATGCAGTGGCTACCTGCGGATGCTGCGGATGTGGTGGGGCAGATATTGAGTCTGTAGTTTTTTTGTGGTTCACATTTTTTTAAGTGATTGATAATGAACGATGTGTAGGTTACTGAGGGTTACATTCGCTTCTCATCTGCTTCACAATTGCTTCTCATTTTGTTATCGGAGTTATCCTACTTTTCTTTTGCTTCGCCAAAAGAAAAGGTAGCAAAAGAAAAGGCGACCT
>JBAWXE010000060.1:0-16823 GCA_037144255.1 Bacteroidota bacterium
TTGCAAGTGCTCAGGAGATCTCTTCCCGAATCAAGTTCGGGATCGAGATGACGGCATTGATGAGGCAAAGGTTATATTAGGGTTACACTATGCAGCCTGGTCGGAATCAGGACGGAGATGGGGATAGAGGGTATAGAACTCTTCTAGAAGTTTTTCATGTTCTTGTCTAGCTGCGAGATCTTCGAGGCGTAATTGAGTAAGTCGGTCATCGTAATCATTTATTAGTGCTTGAAAATATTTGATAGAAGATGAGGATAGTATATCTGCTGTTGTGCCATCGATACAATACAAAGTTACCTCTTCGCCACGTTCGTTATGTTCTGTTAATTGTTGAGACATAGAGATACGCTCCTTTAATACCTTCTTTTTGTATTCAAGTGATGCTACTTCGTGTTTTTTGTCATTTAGCTTTTCGATATGTTCTTCCAGCAATTTTGGACTTGATACATTGAAATCGGATGCATTGAGGTCGGGAGTGGTTTCGGTAGGATCGCGAAAAGGGTCGGCCTCGGTAGGTATGGGATCCGTAACTTCTTTAGAAGAGGCATATTCTATATCACAAGGACGGAAACCTGAGGGGTCGGTATGCTCTAAGAAGTTTGTAAGATTGTTTTTCATGATCTTGGCTGCATAGGTATCGGTCTCTTCGATATAGCGAATGAACAAGTTGATGGTTTGCTGCATCTCAGGTACAGACTGTTGTTTCTTGATCTGCTTGATGGACATGAGGATGCGATGTCGTAGGGCAGCCTCTTTGTCGGTAGGGATGCGCTGACCAGGGGGACGGGAATGGATGATATTGTTCAACTCTTCCAACTCGCGGTACATATCGTCTACCAGTTCGGCAGGGATGCGAAGAGAGTTGGCTTTCATTTCCTGCCAGCGACCCATTCGGGACCAAGAGGACACTGTTTTGCGAGTAACGCCGACCTGATCGGCAATTTGTTGTTGAGTAGCATTGGTAGCGAAAGTGAGTTCGCGAGCAGCAGCGTGCTGCTGAGGAGTGGCGGTGTTCATAGTGATGTAGTTTAATGTTTGTTTAAAAAATGTTTTTTGGCTGTAAAGGTACGATGAGAGAGTGGGGACATCCAAATTGAAAAAAGATGGTACTACACAAAAGTGTAGTAAGACACCGCAGAAAAGTGTGGTAAGTTACCACAGAAAAGTGCGGTAAGTTACCGAGAGGAAATGTGATAAAGTGCTGAATATGATAAGGTGATGTATGGGTAAAGTGGAAATGTTTTGTTGGGAGAAAATGGTGAAATAAAATGGGAGAAATGGAAGTATATCTATGTTTCCAATCAGGAGATTGGATACCGAGACAGCGTAGTCTGAAGACATACGCTGAACAAAGGGGATTAATAAAAGGTTGTGGATTTAGTGTTCTACCCAATAGGTTTTGCCATCATCCTCGTAAACGGAATAAAGATATTCGCCACAGAAATAGTAATGAACACGCCTAAGACGACCAGCGACCATGCGAATGAACTCGATCGGAGGACAGGCAATAGAGGTTTTGGATTCGACTGTGTATTTGTTCATTTTATATGAACTGCCTAGGGTACCATTTACCGTATGGTATATTTTTTCTAAAGAATAAATAGGAAAGGTATAGACCTCATTATTCCTGACCTCTTTTGATGAACTGTTAGTGACCCTTAGGGTAACACTGTCATTATGGATCTTCAGTATGACACAGTTCATAGGTGGGTGGTTGCTGAATTTCAATAAGTAAATGATACCCTCGTACATATAGAAGCCTGAAGGATCGTAAGTGGCCATCATATCGCCTCTCCGGATAAAGGTGGTGCCCTTTTCTTTTATTAGTATGACATTGCATCTACAAGTGTCGCAAGTCTTGGGTCTCTTGATAATTATTGGGGGGTTATTGTACTGGTGTACAACATTAAGTACCTGATGTAAGTATATATTGTTAGAAGGCTTACTAATATCTATAATATCTTTAGAGACAGTATGCTCTATACCTAAGTAGTTGCAAATAGTAGGTATATCACAATACATGTCACATGTTTTTTGAAAACAAACTAAGTTGGCTGTGTCTTCTTTTTTTATAAAATAGCCATATTGCCATGTTGGAGTATTTTGTCCACATACGATATTAGAAAAGCAATATCGATAAATGTTTACATTCCCTTTTTCTAATTTGTTGACAAATTGTATCCCAATGTTAGGTACATAGATAGATTCGTAAAATAAAGTGTCTCTTGAATTTGTTGTAAATGCAAACCCTCTTAACTGATTTGGTTCGTAGTTAACCTTATTGTCATTGTTATCTTTTACTAATACTCCTTTCTGTATTGTCAGGTCTAAGGGATCGGCATGTGAATTAATAATACTATTGATTTGATTGGTTACTATCTTACATAATATTGTATCTCCTTTTGATGTGATGATATAACCATTAGGTTTGGATGAGACCGATAAGGTGCATAACAGCAGAATGATGGTGAAGAGTTTTGAAAGTGGGTTCATAGATAGTGTTTAATGTAGTGTATCATTATTTTTTAGTACTCTGCATGACAGCCAGTATGTTCTTGGCTACATTGCCCCAATAGTAAGTATCGAAGAATGACTTAGGTATTTGAGGTTGTGAGTGTAGGCGTGTGAGAATACTATTAGCAAAACCATCCCAGTCGCTATCGTCTACTATGACCAGATTGTCGCCGCAAACAGATGGTAGAACACCAGCAGCACCACTCTTGGTACTTACTACTATCTTGTTATAACAAAGTGCTTCTACGGCTTTGGTCTTGATGCCACCGCCGAGTATGAGTGGATTGAGCATGATGTCGCAAGCATTTAGCATAGTATGGAGTACGGGTATAAAGCCCATGTACTTCATGATACCACCGGAGGCAGTGATGCGGTCTTGCACATTCTGCGGTAAGCCACGGCCTGCTACCAGTACCTGATATTTAGCACCTGCTTTATCCAGTCGGGGCATTATCTCATCCAGTATATATTCTACGGCTTTGATGTTAGGGCCATAGTTCATAGTGCCTAATGTGTAGAGCCAAGGGATGTTGGGATCTAAATTATTCTCTGCTGCGAAAGTTCTCTTAGCTTCCTGACGGCCAGTAGGTGCGTGGTCTGTCTCGGTGCCGAAAGGCATGAAGTGACAACGCTGTGGTGAGAGACCGAAATGATCTATGGACCATTGCAGATCTTCGGGAGTAACAAAGAAAATACCATCGGCTTTTTTCATGGCGTACTTCTCGAACCAGTGCATGAGTTTCCACCAGGGTTTGCCCAGAGTGCGGAACCTGTCTGACTCTATATTATGACTGCGCATGAACCAAGGAATGCCTAGTTTTTTAGACAATGTAATGGCAGAGAATGCCATATAAGGATGATCGCAAAAAATGTAGTCTGCGCCATACTGACGGGCGATGGCTTCCATCTCTGCCACCTTATAGTTGGGCATATAACGTACTACCTTGGAAGGAAATATCTTATGCAGGTGAAAAGCATAACCATCGGCAGAGCCATTGTCCATAGTACCTATCACATGGTCTTCGCAAATGGTACCCAGATGATGATGGAGGGAGCCAATGCCATAATGCCCGCCTCTGTCGGGGGGGAGGAACCAATAAGGAGTGATACTTAATACTACAGGCTTGTGATCGTTCATTACGGGACTAAAAGTAAGGAATTGTATGCTATAGTAAGGACTGAGCTATGGAATGTAGCCAATGTAGTAAAGAGCGCTTTAACAAAATATTTTTTCTGTCATATGGTAGTATAAAAATATGTCATATGGTTGACAGCCATGCATTTGCATGTACATACATTTAAATGAATAACAATAAATAGCTATAAATAAAACGTTAATCTTAAACAAGGAGTAATAAAATACTGGAGAGGACGTTAACTTAGACATACTATTAGCTAACGAACAAAATAATTGTAAACAAATGGATAGAAAAGATTTTCTGAAAGCTACAGGGGCATTATGTGGTTTTGCAGTGATACCGGCAGGAATCATTAGTAGTTGTACCAAGCAAGCAATAGCGGGTCCGAGTGCTAATTTCACATTAGATCTTACGAATTCAGCGAATGCTGCATTGAGATCGGTAGGAGGCTCGGTAGTGAATTCGGGAGTGATAGTGATATGTACGGCAGCGAATACCTATGTAGCCTTGCAGCAATCGTGTACACATCAGGGATGTGGATTGGGATATGATACTAGTTTGCGACAATTAGTATGTCCATGTCATGGAGGTAGATTTGACCTCAATGGTAATGTTGTGACAGGACCGCCACCATCGGGATTGCAGAAATATACAGTAACAGTAAGCGGTACAACGATCACCGTTAAAGGATAAGAATAGTTACATGCTATCATGCAAGGCGACCAGAGTGGTCGCCTTTTTTTATGATGAAATGTAAGCTGACAAAAGGTTACTTTTATTTAGCCAAAATTTCCGTATGAAGAAAGTAGCTGTGTTGATAATCTTATTGTTTAGCTGTAATGTACTAAGTGCCCAAATGCAGGATGACAAGAATCATCAATTAGAGTTGCTGATAAAGATCTGGGGTTTTCTGAAATATTATCATCCGGCAGTGGCAAGGGGAAGTATGGACTGGGATAAAGAATTTGTAACAGAGGCAAAAGCAATATTGGATGAGAATGAGAGCACTGCTAGGTTGAATGAACATTATATCCGCTGGATAGAGTCGCTGGGGGATATACAACAGTATCCCAGTCATAGCTTAGCATTTGATACAGTTTGCAATTATAATACATCGCTAGAATGGATAGAGACAGATATGGAGATACAAACGCAGCTGAGAAATGTATTGAAAGAGGTGATAGTACATAGGTATGCAGGTAATAATCGATTTGTAGAGAGACAATCCAGACTGCTAGGGGCAGCAAGATTTAAAAATGAGGCAGCCTACCCAGAGATGGTGTACCCAGGTATAGAGTACAGACTACTGACTGTGGCGAGGTTTTGGAATATGATTGAATATTTCTACCCTTATAAATATCTGACAGATGAACCATGGAAAGATGTGCTAACAGATATTGTACCATTGGTGAGTAGCGCCAATGATACATTGAGTTATATAAGAGTGCTGAACAAATTGGTAGCTCAACTAAGAGACAGTCATTCTCAGTTGGTACCACATGTGAATTTGCCTTACAATTTATATGTAATACCTGCTAATGTAAAGATCATACATGATTCTGCTATTATTACAGAAATTAGGAATGATAGTATGGCAACGATAGATGACTTGAGAAAAGGGGATGTTATCTTATCTGTAAATGATACCAGTATAAAGGACCTGATAATACGGCGAACACCTTATATAGGGGCATCGAATGATGCGGTTATCAGACGCAGGTTAGAGCAGTCGATTACGATGGGATATAGCAGATTTGCCAGTATCAAATTTGATAGAGACGGGAAAGTATTTACTAAGGTGGTATCTCGATATACTGCTGAGGAAATAGGTATAGATAATATGCTAAAGAAAGGGAGAGGGGCTTGGAAAGTGATAGCAGATGATATTGGTTACATAGATATGGGCGTGCTGAACAGGAAGGAAGTAATACCCACACTGAAAGCATTAAGAAAGACAAAAGCTATCATCTTTGATCAGAGAAATTATCCCAATATGACCATGCATGATATCTGTACCTACCTAAGTACTAAAAAGACCGCATTTGCAAAAGGGATAGTACCCGATCATACCTACCCGGGGAAGTTTTATTGTGAGAAAGCACTTAGTTATGGTAGAAAGAAATACAGGCACAGAAATACAGGTAAGATCATCATACTGGTGAATGAGATAACGCAGAGCAGGGCAGAATTTACAACTATGGGATTGCAGGCATTGCCCAATTCTATTTGCATAGGTAGCCAAACAGCAGGTGCTGATGGAGATAGAGTAGATATAGTATTGCCGGGCAATTATACGCTGATCATGTCTGGGGTGGGGTATTATTACCCGGATGGAAGGCAGACGCAGAGAGTGGGAGTACACATTGACCTGCCAACAGAACCCACTATTAAAGGGATTCGGGCTCAAAAGGATGAAATACTAGAACGAGCCATAGGCTATGCGAACAGCGGGCAATAATTAAGGTATTATTATTTTTCAATGTGAACAGTTTAGTGTTAAGCGACCCAAAGAGGTCGCTTTTTTAGTAATGTGAACTATGTTCCAAGCAATATTTATGATTTTGGATAATCATTATGTGATTATTGTTATCTAAAAAAGCAATAAAAGACATTTTATTTATTAACTTATTCAGAATTAAATTTAGTTAATTATTAAAATAAATATTTATAAACTGATTAAGGTCATGTTTAGTTAATGTATGTACATCTAAATTTAATTTAAGAAACATTATTTATTCACTCATACTAAAAACAAATGCATATGAAAAGTACCAAATTCCAACTAATGACTGTACTCATGCTGTGTGCAAGTTTAACGGCATTCTCTCAATCAAAATGGGTAGCACCTGCAAATGCGGTGGGAGTAAAAAATCCGGTGGAAAGTAATGCTACTACGTTGGCAGAAGCAAAGACTATCTACAAAACCACCTGTGCCCCATGTCATGGAGACAAAGGAAGAGGAGATGGTGCAGCAGCAGTGGCTTTGAATCCAAAACCAGCAGACCACTCATCTAAAGAAATACAAGCAGAAACGGATGGTTCATTGTTTTGGAAAATGACCACAGGTAAAGGAGCGATGCAATCGTACAAGGCACAATTTACCGATAAACAAAGGTGGGAGCTCGTTAATTATATACGCACACTGAAAAGAAAATAGTGAGCTGGATATAATTAGCCAAACTCCATTCATGTAACGACAGTTTTATGGTATGACGGCAAAAAGTATCCTGCAGACAGTTGTTTTATAGCATTGATAATGATATAGTAAAAGTGACGGCAAACATATTAATCAGTGCTTTCAAACATGATGATTATTGATAAGCATCAGCAATAAGGAGCGTAAGTGCAGATACTTTTGCATTAACCACATAAAACATTTTATATGAAACATTTAGCCAAAAGCGTACTAACGCTAGTTATTGCTTGCAATGCTCTTGCAGCTTCTTCACAAAGTAAATGGGTAACACCGGCAGCAAGTGCTGCGGTAAAGAACCCGATAAGCGCAGATGCGACTTCATTAGCTGAAGCGAAGAACATTTACAAAACCACCTGTGCACCTTGTCATGGTGATAAAGGCCGTGGAGATGGTCCGGCAGCAGTAGCATTAAATCCAAAACCTGCAGATCACTCATCTAAGGAAATACAAGCTGAAAGTGATGGGTCTTTATTTTGGAAAATGACTACCGGAAAAGGGGCTATGCAGGCTTACAAGACTCAATTGTCAGATAAGCAAAGGTGGGAGCTAGTTAATTATATACGTACACTGAAAAAGAAATAGTACACATATCAAAGAGACCACAAACAATATTTCTTCTCTAAAAAAACTATTTTATGAACATGAGAAAAATAATAGCCTATGCTATACTGCCGATCACATTCATTATGGCAAATAATAGTACTGCTATAGCACAAGACTCTACCGATAAGGCTGCTACAGAAACACAGTTAGCACCTCCGGTAATAACCTTGAAGCAAGGTGAAAGCCATTTTATGATGGTGGGGCTTACTACAATAGGATTTGTAGCACAAACCACCACTAATACATTGGGAGGCATCAAGAACAGAAATGTCACTAATAGTTTAGCAGATGCCGACAGGTATGAATTCAGTCCGATGTTTCTGTGGAGACATGGCAATAATATGTTGATAGAATTTGAACCATCATTTGATGGCACTAATTTGAATGTGAACTGGGCAGATGTATCGTATGTAGTAGCACCGGGATTTATGATCAAAGCGGGTTATTTGGTATTGCCTTTTGGTACCTATACGAAACGTTTAGCTGCAGGATGGATCAATAAATTAGCATCTGACCCGGTAGGAACAGATATGGCAGGCAGTGATTTTGGAGTGGAATTTGCAGGAGGTTTTCCATTAGGGAATATGAAATGGAGCTATGATGTCAGTTTATCTAATGGATTACAACTGAATAACGATGGAAGTACACAAGGAGTAGGACCTAATGCCCTGAACACCGGAAAGACCGTATGTGGTAGATTGGCATTGTTACCCTTTTCTAATTCCAGCCTAGAGATTGGTGTTTCTGCATTAGCAGGAGCGTTGGCTACACCACCCGGAGCTACCTTTATGAATACCAATCCTACCAGTACTAAAGGGCCATCTGTTAATATGTTTGCTCTGGATCTGAACTATATCAAAAACATCAATCCTGTGCAAATAAATGCAAAGGCACAGTATAGTGCATCTATGGTGAATGATATGAATTATATGAATCCAAACGACAGCACACAGACATACACTTTTAGCAATAAAACGTCCACAGCATTTGGTCAAGTTTCTTTTAGACCTACCCTTGCAAAAAATAATGTGATCAAGAATTTGGAGTTAGCTTTTCGTTATGTGAACTATACTTCACCTAAAAACTCTACCTGGGGTCAAAACTATAATGAAATGGATGTGGCCTTGGATTATTGGTTGAGTTGGAGGACAGTATTGAAATTAGCTTATGAGAGTGTAAATATAGACGGTACATCCAGTGTGCCAGTAATGGGTATTCAGGGGTCTACTAATATTAGCAGAATGATCATCCAATTTTCAACAGAGTTTTAAATTGTACTATATGAAAAAGATACTCACACTAATAATGATATGCGGCGCCTTTACAGTATTGATATTGTCTAATGGCTGTGTAGAAAGTAAAGCAGTAGCTGCCAAGACAGGAACACAATTATGGGCCGAGAATTGCCAACGTTGTCATAATACCCCATCGCCTACAACATTCTCTGATGAGCAATGGAAAACTGTAGGTATGCACATGCAGACAAGAGCATTGCTTACCAACAAGGAGAGGGATAAGATCGTAGATTTTATGCAATCGTTCAATCACATGAGTAATAATGAATAGACAAGAATAGGAATCGATCAAACAAAAGTGGCCTGCTGTCGGACAGTAGGCCACTTTTCATTTATGGGTCATTACGAACCAGTAGTTTCCTATCATAATGCCTGCAAATCAGGAACAAAATGCTTGGTATGCATATCCAGGAAAGTACCAGTGCCTTAGGAAATGGAGCAATGCCATTCATTATATATGAAATGGCCATAATGACAGACATAGTAGCTATGCCTATAATGGTGATTAACGAACCTATCCATTCATATTTCCAAGAAAGAACTAAACCCAACCATGCAAAAAAGAAAATGGTCAATAAGAAGATGTTTTTGGTGCTTATTGGTGTGGAGGGACCATGTGATTCTAAACTTTCGCCAACGAACATTAAGAGAATAAAGCCTGCAATTAGTATGGCGAGTATACGAGCTATCCAACGTGTAATGATAATTATTCTAGCTGATTTTTTCATTTTCTGAATATTAAAGTGAATGATAAAGTATTGTTATAAACCATTTCTTATTGGAGATCCTCTAAGTACTTTGATGCCGGTTAATTTGAGAATGGACCATTCCAGTTTATTCCAAAATTTGATATTATCCAGTAATGGATTTAAATAATTGGTTATAGCACAATAGCTACATTCGTAAGGCATAGTATGGTGCCTGCCATGGTGTTTGCGAGATTGTAACAGGCCGGTCAGTTGCAGTGCTGTAATGAACTTTCCATTCTCTTTATTAGATTGATGTGCCAGTCTGTGTATCTCATTGCCATGAATACTCAATAATATGCAACAGAATGAATACCCATTGAGGATATGGAACAAATAACAAAGTGCAAGAAGGATCAATCCGGCAAGGAAAGAAGTATTGATACGTGTCCAGTAATTGCCTTGCAGAAATGCTCTGGGTTTCTTGTGATGTATGAGATTTGGTTCGATAATGGATTTACCTAAGAATTTCCAGTTGGGATTGCCATAGGTGTCTTCCCACCAGTGTACTAAACCAGTAAGAAAATCGGCAGTGGCCAGTGTTGTTATTGATTTCAGAATGACTGTTAACATAGCATTGAATTTTTATCAAAGCTATTTATCAAGTCATTCGTAACATTTGACAATTGTCAAATACTTTATGCGCGCTCTATTATTTGATATTTGTCAAATCTATAGAACTTATTTACTGATCTTATTACGAATGCGGCTGAGTGTTTCCAGATTCATACCTAGAAATGATGCTATGTAAGTAAGAGGTACTCTTTGTAAGAATGAGGGGAATTGCTGCATGAAAAGTACATAACGTTCTTCTGAAGTGTGTTTGCGTAGCAGGTATGTTCTTTGTTCGCTGAGTGTAAAGTATTGTTCAGTCATTACACGGGCAGTGTAATTGAACTCTATGAAATTTTTATAGATGAATTGAAGTCTATCGTAGTGTATGCGAGCCAGTATAGAAGGCTCTAGTGTTTCCATATATTCATAACCGGCCTTGCGCGAGAAGAAGCTGATAACTGACATACAGATGTGCTGCTCTTCCATAAAACGAGAGCATATTTCAGTATCGTCTTTTATATAGTAAGTGCGCAGTAGCCCTTTCAGCAATACATATACATAGTCGTCCCTTTGTCCATCCTTAAGCAAATGATAATTCTTAGGTACTTCTATGATCTCTAATTCTTTTTCAAGAGTATTCTTCAGTTCCTCGCTTAGAGGATATATACTATTATATCTATCAAAGAATGGCTGGAGCATATGTGCTGCATTTTATGTTTCAAAAAACGATACATATAAATATAGTAAAAACAAACTGTTATATATAGGTATAAAAGAATTGCCATCGACCTATAGCCTATTACTAGAATGCTTTAGATCGATGGCAGGTGTATTTAAGAATAGTCCAGAGAGAGTTATTTTGTAGTAGCCTTTGGTGGCATTGGTTGTGGCTCTAAGCCTACCTTATCGCCTGCTGTAGTGGCTTTGGGAGGCATTGGTTGTGGTTCCAGCCCATTTTTTGTGCCCGGAGTATTTACTTTGGGAGGCTGAGGCTGTGGGTTTAAAGTGTTTTTAACACCCGGAGAAACCGTTGTTTTGTTAACAACAGGCGTGGCAGGTGTGGGTGTGTTTTGTTTAGTTGTTTGAGTTTGCGCAAATGAGGTGTTGAATGAAATAGCTGCAACACTCATGAACATAAATACGCTCTTGGAGTTAATGATGGATGTCTTTTTCATATTAGATGTTTGATTTAAAATATGACCTAAATAAAGCTATATCGATTTTTTGTTGGATCGAAAATTGTATAGCCATATACAAGATAATTGTTCTTTTTCTACGTTTTTGCTAGTATCCATATGTCTTTCAGAGATTTTTATTTTACTTATTCTCTTTTATTGAAATCCCTTTTTACTTATTGTTGAAATATATCATGCGCTAAATATTTATGTGAGTAATAGCATGAGACATGAATGCCACAAGCTGCATATAGGCGTACATTTATTGAATCACTAAACCAAAACGATACTTTATGAGAAAACTAGCAATGGCTGTAGCATTAGTAGGAATTGCATCTGCAAGTGCACACGCACAAGTAAAACAAGCAGCACCTGCAGCAACTACACAAAAAAGTAATTTTGATACCAAGAAAGCTATAGCGCCTAAAAAGGCAGTAGCAGCAAAGGCGGTAGCTACCAAGAAAGCTGTAGCGCCTAAAAAAGCAGTAACAACTGCTAATGCTAAAACAGACCAGAAGAAATAGCATTGCTAAGTGCAAGGCCTAATTATAAAAATGGTATTGCTCCCTCGACTAGGGCGCAATACCATTTTCGTTTTTAGTATTAGTAAATTATTCTTTAATGATCTTCTTCCATTCTTTAATACCATCTACAGTGTGATATTGTAGTATATAGATACCTGTGGGCAGTAGCTGCAGGGATATGATGTTATTCCCTTTTTGTAAATGACCTTGCTGTATAATAGCGCCTATTGTATTAGTGATACGATAGTCGCCGGCATTATTTATATGGTCTAAATGCAATTTGTTATTAGTAGGGTTGGGATAAATGTTTATGCTGTTTTCAGAGGTGTTATATATTCCGGTGTTGATACTTGTTATAATTAATGGGACATTGCTAACTGTTGGGGAGCAATGTAAATCACTATTGACAACTGCTGCAGTAATAGTATCTACCCCAGAGCCTTTTGTGAAACTGAAAGAGGGAACTGTACTAGAGTCTATCAGTATACCATTGTCATACCAATATATGGTATAGTGAGTGCCCAGATTTAGTAATGTAGCATTTACAGTTACTATAGTACCGGTTAGTGCAGTATTGGCACCTGTGATGGCCAGGGTTGGAGTGAGGTCTATAGTTTGTGTAACAGTATCTGTGCATGTACCGTTGTACATAATGGCTACAATGGTATAGCTGCCTGTATCGGGGTATAAATGAAATATTGGCTGTATAGACGAGCTAGTGGCACCGAATCCAAAATCCCAAAAAGCCCCTGTAAGTGTGGATGTAGTAGTATTTGAAATAGTGAGGGTATCTATACCACAACCATAATGAATAATATCTGAGAATGAGCCCGGTACACCATTTTGTATATTTACTTTTATAGTGTCTCTTAGACTGATGGTATCGCAGCCGTCTACATAGCTGGCTACTACAGTATACTTAGTAGTGGCTGTAGGAGTGATGTTTATACTCTGACCTGTACCCACTAAACTGCCAGTGGCAGTATTGTACCAGTTCCATGTAACAGCCCCAGTAGGGGCATTATAGTGGGCAAAGCGATATCCGAAATTAGTAATTGCGCCAGTACCGGGGTTCATGCCGGGGGCAGCATAGTATATAGTGCCCGTACTATTCTCAATACCTACTATATAGTAATCGCTATTCCATGAAGGACAAGAAGACCTGTTCTTTACAAAAATATCTATGATGTTGCTACCTTCATGTAGTACTACTTGTGAAGAGAACATACTTGTGGTGCACATGTATTGAGGTATACTATCAAATGAGATCACAAATTTTCTACATGGTGCAGTGCCATAAACAGAGGTGTAGAAAGTTCCGGAAGTAGTATTAGCAAGGTCTGAGTAAGCTGCTAATATGCCCGATTGAGTGGTGGCTGAATTGATGCCGGGTAGGCCACCTGATATAGACCAATCGGACATGTTGCCTGCCATGGAAGTATTAAAGTTAATTGATCCATTGGCACCAATGACCAAATTATTGTGTGCCACACCAAAAAAACTAAAAGTAAAAGGTATTGATACGGAATTGCTAAAACGATCGTCTGTGGTGAGAGGAATGGCAGTGCCGGTAGAAAATGAGAAAGGAGTAAATGGTATAGAGGTGCCATAATAATTACCGGTACAATTTACTGTAGCATCGTAGTAGGCATGCAGGGTAATGGGTTGAGAGCAGGGAATAGTAGTATCGGCACCGGCTGTTATGGCACATTGGCCGTAAGAACAAATATGAATGATACTAAGTAGTACAGATACGGCTAGCTTTTTCATACTGAATGATTTGCATAGCGAATTTATGAATAATATACAATTTGCAGTATTTACTGTTGTATTGTATTGAGCATGCAGTGTAAGGGATGTGCACATTGTAATGTTGTGTCATTACCTGCAGTAATAATATTTTGTGCAAAAGTCTGAATGGTAAGAAGTAGAAGCGAGATAGATAGGTATATGATTTTCATAATGCATATTTTATATAGCTAAAATGCAAATATCACACGATATAAAATATGACTTTTGTCAGTAACAACTAAACAATTTGGACATCACAACTTTTGAATGCCAATAATCATTACAATGAGCATTATATGAATATAAAATGTGTGAAGGCAAGTATTTGAAGTCATATCAAGTGATTGGTTAGTTCAATAATAGGAAAATGATTATTGATAGATATTTGACAAATGAACTGGGGGTTTCAGCAATGCTGAAACCCCCAGTTTCTTCTTCTACACACTCTACCATATATTTATTCACTTGCGTAATTCATTCCAGCTATCACCTAGTCCTGCGTACCAGCTTCTCCATTTGGTAGTCAATTTGCAGCCTGTTTCTTTTTGACCTCTGCAGTCACTGAGTGTTTCGCTATAGGCATTCATGAAGATGTTCCTTTCAAATTCTGTAGTGTATTTTTTTTGCATGTCGGCAGACATATTACTGGCATATCGGCTCATAGTTATTAGGTTGTCATGAGCATTGAGGCTGTTTTGTTGTTGGTGCATCAGGTATTCTGTTCGGCATTGTAGCTCTGCTACTTGTCTGGCATCGTCTTTTATAACGCTTCTTTGTGTAGCAACGAACGCAACTATTAATACTGATGCGGTAATGGCGGAAGGTATTGGTAAGTGGACTAGCATGGTGTATAAGTTTAATGGTGATCGATATTTCTCTATTTCATGTGTATGTGTATTCTATTTTGTAATTTTTGTTAACTAGCTATTAACCAATGTTTAACTAATCATTCACTATGTTAACGAGTGATTAACTATTACAAAGATATGCATTAACCAATCATTGACAAAACTAATTGTAATTAGATTGTAAATATTAACAAAAATAAATAAATGTAATATGTTTCTGTGTTGGAAGAACTACAGTTAGGAATAAAAATGACTATGTAATAATTATGGACTTAGGATATGTAGGGCGTAGCAGCCATGCTGAATCTGAAAAGGCAAACCTTGTATGGGTATGTAAGCAAGAAGCAGATACCATTTTCTAAAACTATGGGTAAGCTGTATTTCTCCAAGCTCGATTTGCAAAACTGGATAAAATCGGGATGCAAGGCTGTGGAGAATAAGCATATCACCGTAGACAATCAACTGGCAAAAGCAGTAAGAAAGGGTAAATAAGCCACTGTGGTAGACAATATTTCAGCCATACTATCCAATTCTGACATCTGGAAGAATGCCAAGGCTACATCCTTTGAGTATCAGGGGTCTTGGTTTTACCCGGTATATAATAGAAACAATGGAGACATTAAGTATTTCGGAAGTCAATTGTCCAACATGGATATCAGGGTATTTCCCCATGCAGTGTATTTATGTAATTCGCTACACAAGTTCTATGCTGGGTAAAGCACATTCAGCCAGTTATGCAGTAGAGAGCTTTCAAAGCCTATACTTAAAGACCTATTACCCTTTAGAGTTCATGGTAGCAGTCATCAATAACTTTGGAGGCTTCTATTCTACAAGGGTATATATCAATGAAGCAAAGAAAGCTGGAGGTACATTGCATTTACCCTGTGTAAACAATAGTACCCATTTAACCACCCTATACGGAACAGATGTGTACTTGGGATTTATACATATCAAGTCATTGGAACATGCCATATCTGAAATAATAGAACAGGAGCGTAACAATAATGGGAACTATATTAATCTGGAAGACTTTATCCTCAGAACGAGGATAGGTATAGAATCTCTAATAACCCTTATACGGATAAATGCATTAAGGTTTACAGGCAAATCTAAGAGGCAGCTATTATGGGAGGCTCATATGCTATTTGACAAGGAGAAAGCCAAAAGGAATGCATTAGCAATAAGTATGTTCTCAGATGATACCCCTGAATGGGATATACCCCAACTGGTAGAAAACAAGGTAAGTGATGTATATGATGAACTGGAGCTATTGGAGTTCCCTGTATCTATGAGTTCATTTGAATTATTGAAGTCAGACTATAGGGGTGAATGCATGGCTAAAGACCTTATGAGCCATATAGGAGAGACCATAAGGATGGTGGGGAGCTATGTCACCTATAAGGGAGTAAGGACAGTAAAAGGGGACTTAATGGCTTTTGGTACATTCTTAGATGAGGATGGGCACTTTTTTGATACTACCCATTTCCCACCAAGTTTAAAGACATATCCTTTTACAGGTGGCGGAGTTTATTTAATATTGGGTAAGGTTGTAGAGGAGTTTGGCTTCCCAAGTATAGAGGTAGAGAAAATGGGAAGGATGGGATATAAGAAGAACCCGATCAGTGAATAAACTATAAGCTATGTGTTACAATATAGAGATACCTGCCAAAGAGGAGATAAAGGAATACTATAATAGGTATTTGGATAATGCCATTCGTAATGATGAATGGAATGAATACTTCTATAAAATGTCAGGGTTTGCCTTTGCCAAGATACCTGTACTAACAACAGAGAACCCAGATAAAGTACAAGGATATTATTGGGGACTGATACCTAAATGGTGTAAGGATGAAGCCCAAGCAAAGGAAATGAGAACCAATACACTCAATGCCAAATCTGAGACTGTATTTGAAAAGCCATCCTTCAGAGCAAGTATAGGAAGTAAAAGGTGTCTGATATTTGTCAAGGGCTTTTATGAGTGGAGGGACTATGAAAAGAAGAAGTACCCTTATTACATACATCTAAAGAACGAACCTGTATTTGCCTTTGGTGGTATTTATGAAACATGGGTAAACAAAGAGACAGGGGAGGTATATAATACAGTTTCAATAATTACCACTGAGGCTAACCCATTAATGGCACAAATTCATAATTCTAAAATGAGAATGCCATTGATCATTTCAGGGGAAGATGCTGGTAGATGGATAGACCCAGCATTGAGCAAAGAAGAAATTCAAGATTTAATGAAGCCCTATGATGAACATCAAATGGAAGCACATACTATATCCAAGCTTATTACATCAAGGAAGGAGAACCCTAACCAAGCAGCAGTAAAAGAAGTGTTTGAGTATTCTGAGTTACCAGCAATTAATTAACGATAATTCAAAATATCAGGCATAATACAGGCATAATTGAATTAAATATTTCGAAGCATTTA
>JBAWXE010000061.1:0-16448 GCA_037144255.1 Bacteroidota bacterium
AACCCAAATGCGACCCTCAAAAATAAATCAAACAGATTCGGGGAGTCCCGAACTCATTTCTGCCTAACCTTTCACCCCTAACACCCTAAAAACACATAGTCATATTCTTTAATTCCCAACTACACTTTATCGCATTACCTTTGGCGCAAATTTTAGATATATATGTCATTAATGGTAGTAGGCACAATGGCCTTCGATGCACTGGAAACCCCTTTTGGAAAAGTAGACCGTATCATCGGTGGTTCGGCCACTTATGTAGCCTGGTCGGCATCTAATTTTTATCAACCCATCAAACAGGTATCGATAGTAGGTGGCGATTTCCCTAAAGAGGAAATGGCCCTGCTGGAAAACCGTGGTGTGCAGTTTGAAGGAGTGGAAGTAGTGGCAGATGGCAAGAGCTTTTTCTGGAGTGGCCGCTACCATATGGATATGAATACCCGCGACTCGCTGGTAACCGACCTGAATGTACTGGCACAGTTCGACCCACAAATACCGGATTCTTATCAGGACTGTGAGTTTCTGATGCTGGGAAATCTGGCACCTGCCGTACAGATGCAGGTAATGAACCAACTGAAAAAACGCCCGAAACTGATAGTAATGGATACTATGAATTTCTGGATGGATATAGCACTGGAAGAACTGAAAACTGCCATCAAGATGGTAGATGTGCTGATGGTAAATGACAGTGAAGCGCGCCAGCTAAGCGGCGAATACTCTCTGGTAAAAGCGGCTACCAAGATACAAGCTATGGGGCCTAAGTATGTGATCATCAAGAAGGGTGAACATGGTGCTTTATTGTTCCACGGCAAGCATGTGTTCTTTGCACCGGCGCTGCCTTTGGAAGATGTTTTTGACCCTACAGGCGCTGGTGACACTTTTGCCGGTGGCTTTATAGGTCATTTAGCACGCACCAAGGATATCTCTTTCGAAAACATGAAAACAGGTATCATAGTAGGTAGCGCTATGGCATCGTTCTGCGTAGAGAAATTTGGCCCATCGAGACTGAAGGAGCTGACCAAAAAAGATATAGATAAGCGTATGGAGCAGTTTGTAGAGCTGGTGAATTTCGACATCAGTTTTTCATAAACGAAACCGGATAAACTATACTTATGCAGGTAAAGCTGATGGGCGAACGTCTATCACCTTTACCTGTAGTTTTATATTCCCGTTGAACTCGTTCTCATCTACGGTATATACCATATCGAAAGGGCCTTTGCTGATGAGCTCATACTTATCAGCCATCCCAAAACCGATACCATCCATGATATCGCCGTTCTGTTGATGTACTACGAACTTGATGTGGGAGTCCTTTACGATACGCGAATAGCCTCTGTAGTCGTACACATTGCGTGATACAAATACAGGGCGCATATTACCCGGACCAAAAGGTTCGAACTGACGAAGCAGATTGTAGAAGGCAGGTTTTACATCACTGATGTTCAGCTCACAGTCTATCTCTATCTCTGGTATCAGCATCTCAGGCAATATGGTACGTGATACTACCTCCTCGAAACGAGTAACGAAGGCACTAAGATTATCTGGGAGCATGGTCATACCGGCAGCATAAAAGTGACCTCCGTAATTCTCCAGCAGATCTCGACACTCGTGTATGGCATCATATACATTGAAGCCCGATACAGAACGTGCAGAGCCTGTGACCTTGCCATTAGATAGCGTGAGTATGATGGTGGGTCGGTAATAATGATCTATGAGACGAGAGGCTACTATACCTACTACGCCTTTGTGCCAATGTTCCTGAAAGAGAACTGTGGACTTGCGTTGTTGCATGACCTCGTCACCCAGTATCAGGTCCAGTGCTTCCTGTGTGATGTTCTTATCTACTTCCTTACGATCGAAATTATCGGAATGTAGTGCAGCAGCCAGTGGACCTATCTTGGCAGGGTCGGGCTCTACAAAGAAGTCTACAGCTTTGCGGGCATCGTCCATACGGCCGGCGGCATTCACACGCGGGCCTATAACGAATACCAGATCGGAAATAGATAGTGCCTTCTTAACATCAGATACTTCTTTGAGTGTCTTGATAGCCAGGCAAGGGTCTTCGTTCACTTTCTTCAGCCCGAAGTAAGCCAGTACACGGTTCTCGCCATCTATAGGTACTATATCTGCAGCTATGCTGGTAGCTACCAGATCTAAGTATTGGTATACCTTCTCCATTGGTACATGCCAATGCATGGCCAATGCAGAGATGAGTTTGAAACCGATACCACAACCACTGAGTTCTTTGAAAGGGTAAGGACAGTCAGGCTGTTTGGGATTGAGGATGGCCAGAGCCGGAGGCGGCTGATCATCGGGAGTATGGTGGTCGCATACTATGACATCTATCCCCAAAGACTGTGCCTCTGTAATAAGCTCGAAAGACTTGATACCGCAATCGAGTGTGATAAGCACATTATAACCATTGGCATGTGCATGTTCTATACCGGCTTTAGACACACCATACCCTTCGCGGTAACGATGAGGGATATAGAATGCTAAGTGACCTTCGTAATGTTCTTTGAGAAATGAATATACTACAGATACTGCAGTAGTACCATCTACGTCATAGTCGCCATACACGAGTATCTTCTCGCCTTTCTCTACTACAGTAGTAATGCGTTCTACGGCGGCTTGCATACCCTTCATCAGAAAGGGATCATGCAATTGCGAAAGCGAGCAGCGAAAGAAAGTTTTGGCTGTATCGTAATCGGTAATGCCCCGCACTGCCAATAGCTTACATATAGCAGGGTGTACCCGAAGTGCTGTATATAGATCTTTTACTTGTTCTTCGTTAACAGGTTTTATCGTCCACCGTTTGTCAGGCCTCATTTTCCCAGATCCAATTGTTGTATAGAGTGGTAGTAGTCAGTCATCCACTTGTCTAATTTTTTACAAAAACTATCCTGCTCTATTTCTTTAAGGAAGTCGCCTTCCTGCATGATATGACGTAATAGATGGTCTTGAGCCTGAATGCACTTCAGTGCAGTATCATATGGTGCGTGACTAAAGGATACCATCTCATATACCGATACAAATTTTTCAGGATAGCGTTTACCTAATTCCTTTTCTATTTTCTTACGCTCCAGGAAAGCAGGATCTGCTACCTTATCGCGCATCTCTACAAAGTTCAGCAGAGCTAACTGGGCCACTGCATCGCCATTAGGTTTTCTTTTGATCTCGTATTCTTTGAGTATTGTATCCCAATTGTCCTTATGCTTATCCAGCAAGCCGGAGAGTATGGTACAATCCTCAAAACCTGCGTTCATACCTTGCCCATAGAAAGGCACTATAGCATGCGCAGCATCGCCTATCAATGCACTCTTATCCTTGTAATGCCAAGGGAATATATGCGTAGTAATAAGTGAAGAAGTAGGATTGGTAAAGAAATCATCAAGGTATGTAGGCATCATAGGTACTGCATCAGCAAAGTGCTGTTGGAAGAAAGCAGCAACAGCTTCTTTTGTTTGCAGATTGGCAAATGAATTCTCCCCTTCGAAAGGCATGAATAAAGTACATGTGAAAGTACCATCTGTATTTGGTAATGCTATCATCATGAACTTGCCTCGAGGCCATATATGCAGAGCGTTCTTTTCCATCATCCAGCCATTGCCCGCTGCCGGTGGTATGCACAATTCCTTGTAACCGTATTCCAGATAGTTTTGTTTGGCATTCACCCTATCCATATGCACATAACTATTGCGCAGTGCGGAGAATGCGCCATCAGCACCAAAAAGCAGATCAGCTGCTACTGTTTTTTCAGTACCATCAGGTAATTGGAAATGAGCACGATTCTCAGCTACATCTACTTTGGCACAACGATGTTCGAAATGGAGATTTACACCAATATCAGCGGCCAAAGACATTAGTTTCTTGTTCAGTTCTCCACGGCTAACAGAGTATATGGCTTCGTTGTTCTTACTATAAGGTTGGAAAGCCGTATTACCATCAGCCTGATGCAAAAAGCGACCATGCATAGGTATAGCTAATGCTTCCATTTCGGTTTTCAAACCAGCCAGTTCCAAAGCATGCCATCCGCGTGCGCTCATAGCCAGATTGATAGACTTACCGGCAGAGATAGAAGCTTTACGCATATCGGGGCGACGCTCATATACTGCTACTTCATGACCGCGTTTGCGTAAGATGATGGACAGCAGGGAACCCACTAAGCCTGCACCTAAGATGGTAACTGAACGTGACATAGTATTATTTTAAGGCAAAATAATGAAAATACGCTCAAGGTAATTATGTTATTTCTTTACATAAGTGTAGCGTATTATAGTAAGTAGGTGGATACATATAATATCAAAGAATCATATTCAAGGAAACTAGTTTAATGCGCATTCTGTACAATTCGATGTTAAAATTGGAAATACCCCCTGAAATGGATAATAAAAAAGAGACGGAAGTTGTTACTTTTGGAACTCATATATCAAAACCTCATGCGACTCGCGTTCTGGAAAAAACCCGATCAGGAACAAGACCTAAAAACGAAAAAGAAAAAAGCCGTATGGCGTGAATGGGCAGATGCACTGGTTTTTGCCATAGTAGCAGCTACTATTATCCGTACTTTCTTTTTTGAAGCTTATACCATACCTACAGGGTCTATGGAAGGCAGTTTGCTGGTAAATGACTACCTGTTCGTAAGTAAAATGGCTTATGGCCCACGAGTGCCAATGACTCCATTAGCAGTACCACTGGTACATAATACTATGCCATTAACAGGTGGTAAATCATATAGCGAAGCTGTGAAATGGGGCTACCATCGTTGGTGGGGATTTGGGAATGTAGAGCGCAATGACGTAGTGGTATTCAATTTTCCGGCAGGAGATACTGTAGCATTGGAAGTGCAACAAGAAGTAGACTACTATACTCTGTGCAGAGCACAAGGCAGAGAGAATGTACATAGTATGTATACCATCATCTCTCGTCCGATAGACAAGGAAGAAAACTATATCAAACGTTGTATAGGTGTTCCGGGTGATAAAGTAGAGATCAAGAACGGACGTGTATACATCAATGGTGCACCAAACGTACTATTCCCACATTCTCAAACATCTTATCTTGTCAAAACAAACGGTCAAGCTATTTCATCAGATGTGCTGGAAGACAATAATATAGCTGAACCTAAAATGGAAGATGGCTATTACAAATTCACATTAGCCAATGACCAAGTAGACCTTATTAAAAAACAAGCGGGTGTAACAGCTGTAACACCGGATGTAGAAGCTCCCGGAGTAGTAGGAAGAAGCCCTTTTGAATGGGTATTCCCTTTTGATACTGCTAACTACAAATGGAACAGAGATAATTACGGACCTATAACCATACCTAAAGCAGGTGTAACAGTAACACTGAGCCCACAGAACATTGCCTTGTATCGCAGACTTATTATTAACTATGAAGGTAATAAGATGGAAGAGAAGAATGGCAAAATATACATCAACGATAAAGAAGCTACCAGTTATACATTCCATATGAATTACTACTGGATGATGGGTGATAACCGACACAATTCAGCTGATTCCCGTTACTGGGGTTTTGTACCGGAAGACCATGTAGTGGGTAGGGCATCGTTTGTATGGTTCAGTAATAATAAGAGCCTGTTCGACATCAGGTGGAAACGATTATTCCGCAGTATACATATGTTGGAAAGATAAACGCATTAAGCAATATGAAAAAATACCTAGTCTTAGCTACTTGTTGTACCATGCTATTATTTGCATGTGGACAAGGAGGTAATAATACAGCATCAGGAACCAATACAGTATCAGGAAGTACTAGCCCAGGTAAATCATTATTCACCAGTAAATGCGCTGTGTGTCATAGTTTGAAAAATGACAGAACAGGACCTAAACTGGAAGGAGCTATAGCCCGATGGAATAATGATACTGTAAAGTTGAGAGCCTATATCAAAAACTCGCAAGAGTTTGTACGTAACGGAGATCCTTATGTAACAGCATTGTTCAAAAAATGGAATTCAATAGCGATGCAGACATTCCCTGACATGAGCGATGCACAGGTCAATGACATCATTGATTATATAGCTAAGGGGCAAGAATAAAGACTATCCATACAATTCTACTTCAATATCTTTACTAGTATAGCCAAGTGACGTTAAACGTTGCTTGGCTTCGTCTATCATTACTCGCCAGCCACATAATAAAAACAGTGCAGCAGGCTTATTATCCTTATGAATAAGTGATTCGTAAACGGGGTGTACATAGCCTTTATGCCCTTGCCAATCCTCTCTGGAAAGAGTGACATGGTAAGAAAAATCATGCATTGATTTCTCCAAAGCTTTCATCTCATCTGCATAGAAGATATTATCGCTCTTACGAGTGCCATAAATGAGATGTATGTTCTTGTGAGGTATATCGTGTTTATGAATGTACTGTAGCATACTGCGGAATGGAGCAATACCTGTACCAGTACATATGAGATACAAGTCTTTATCTAACTGATCAGGCAAAACAAATACACCCTGTGGCCCACGTAAGGTCAATTCGCTACCTACTTTTATTTCATTGAATAGATAAGTAGTAGCTAGACCACCATCTAAATAAACGATCAATAATTCAATGACATTGGTACCATCAGGCATAGATGCAATACTATAACTACGCCAGCGTTTGTTGCGCTGTTGGTGAATAGGTAGATCTAATGTTATGAATTGCCCGGGTTTGAAATTGAAAGAAGGGGTTTCGGGTAGTTCGATCCAAAACCTGCGAGTATGGGGAGAGGCCTGCTCTATCTTTTTTACAATACCTGTTTGCCACTTAGGGATCATGCTATCGTTTGTGATGTAAAGTTACGAAAATCAAAAGGCTGAGATGTATAAAGATTATTTTTCGATAGTTGTATCAGCTATAGGCATTCGCTCTGATTCCGGCTTTTTAATCCATGCCTTATAATTATTGCGTATCCACATTTTTAGTTCCAGATCCGTAGCAGCACGTGCAAAATCGACAGATAAAGGATAACTATTCATGAAATAAGCTAAAGTATCGCCTTCTAGACCTGTTTGCTTTTGTACTATCTCGGGGGTGTATCTATAGTCTATATACTGCTGCTGCTCCCATTTCACAAAATTCTTCTGGAACTTGAAAACCTGTTTGCTGCGTTTAGATAAACGCTCAGCTATGAAAGATGCCGGGCTCATAACAGATGCATGTTGGGTACCTAAAGCCAAATGGTAAGTAGCCTTGCGCTCCATAGAATCGATCTGGTATTTACTGAGTTTGGAACGGAAAATGTATTCCTGCAATTCATAATTGAGAGGTATCATCTCAATGCGTTCCCGCTCTGTACCTAAAGTAGGTGGCATGGTTTGTTTGACTACCGCATAGCCTATGAAGGAGAAAGTAATGAGATCTCCGCTCTGTGCGGCAATGGAGAATTCACCATTCTCGGCAGTATAAACAGATACCTGACGGGTAACATTGGTAATAGAAACAGGATATAATGGGCTACTATTCTTACCATCAAGTACCAAACCACGCAGCGTCTGTGCCTGAACGGCCAAACTGCAGAAGCTGCATAATATGATATAAAAGTAACGCATGATATATATGTGGGCTAAATTATACATGCAAAGGCTGTAAAGTGCATACTCCTGCTGTTTTTGGCAATACTTTAAGAAATGGTAACAAGCCCTTTCCTATCAATTATTGACCTATATCGTTGTTTAATAAATGGTTTGAGTTTATTTTGCTGAAAATCTGAGTTATGTCTGATACATCATTTTACCAACGCCTACAGAAAGACCTGAAAGATATTACCGATGCCGGTATCTATAAGAAAGAACGCATCATCACATCGCCACAGGGCGTAGAGATAACTGTGAATGGGCGCACTATGCTTAATTTTTGTGCCAATAACTACTTGGGACTTTCTTCTCATCCAAAAGTGATAGAAGCAGCCCATAAAGCAATAGATACACATGGATATGGTATGAGCTCTGTACGCTTTATATGTGGTACACAGGATATTCATAAAGAACTGGAAACCAAACTATCTAAATTCCTGGGTACAGAAGATACTATATTATATGTAGCTTGTTTTGATGCGAATGGTGGTGTTTTCGAACCATTGTTAGGTGAAGAAGACGCGCTGATATCCGACGAACTGAACCATGCCTCAATAATAGATGGTGTGAGACTGTGTAAGGCACGCCGTGGCAGATACAAGCACAATGATCTGGCCGATCTGGAAGCACAATTGAAACTGCATGCAGATGCACGCACTCGTATGATAGTGACCGACTCTGTATTCTCTATGGATGGCACTATAGCACAACTGGATAAGATATGCGATCTGGCAGATAAGTATGATGCCATAGTAATGATAGATGAAAGTCATTCATCAGGCTTTATGGGCAAAACAGGCCGTGGAGTACATGAACTATGTGGTGTGATGGATAGAATAGATATCATAACAGGTACGCTGGGTAAAGCACTAGGTGGAGCATCGGGTGGTTTCACCAGCGGTAAAAAAGAAGTAATAGAAATGCTGCGTCAACGCAGCCGTCCATATCTGTTCTCTAATACACTGGCTCCTGCTGTGGTAGGTGCATCTATAGCTGTATTGGATATGATCAGTGATACCACTACCCTGCGTGATAAGTTGGAAGAAAATACTCTATACTTCCGCCGTAAGATGACAGAAGCAGGTTTTGAACTGAAACCGGGAACACACCCTATAGCACCTATCATGCTCTACGACCCTGTACTGGCGCAAAAAATGGCTGCCCGTATGCTGGAAGAAGATGTATATGTGATAGGGTTTTTCTACCCGGTAGTACCTAAGGGCCAAGACCGTATACGTGTACAAATATCTGCAGCACACGAACGTCATCATCTGGATAAAGCAATAGCTGCATTTATCAAAGTAGGTAAAGAACTGAATGTGATCAAATAATATTCTCACAACTACCAATAAAAAAGGGACGCTAATAGCGTCCCTTTTTCTATATTCCAAATACATACTAATTATCTAATGATGCTGAAATGCCTTCTTTCTTTTTCTTCAACCATGCTTTAAACTGGAAGCTCAGCAAGCACATTACCGGCACTACTATCAGTGTAAGAAAAGTAGCAAAGCTTAGACCATAGATCATGGTCCATGCCAGTGGCGACCAGAACGCAGTACTATCACCACCAAAGAAGATGTGTGGATTGAGTTCACTAAACAAAGTAGCAAAGTCGATATTCATACCTACTGCCAAAGGTATCAGACCTAATATGGCTGCTGTAGCAGTAAGGATCACCGGCGTCATACGAGTACGGCCCGCCTCTACTATAGCATCATAAGGTGTCATGCCTTCCTGTAGCATCAGATCCATAAACTCTACCAGTAGAATACCATTCCGGACAACAATACCTGCCAATGCTACTATACCTATACCACTCATTACTATAGATACACTTATCTTAAAGATACCTACACCCAACAATACACCGAATATACTGAAGATGATCTCACTCATGATAATGACCGTTCTGCTGAATGAGTTGAACTGCAGTACAAGTACCATAAATATGAGACCCATAGAAATCAACATCGCATTACCCAAGAAGCCCATTGTTTCTTTCTGATCTTCCTGATCACCGGCCATACGAAGGCTCACACCACTAGGTGCTTTGAAATTACTGAGCTCACGTTGTACTGCCTGTACCACTTCATTAGGGTTATACTCTGTCAGTACATTAGATGATAATGAGATGATACGCTTTTGATCCTTACGTTTGATACCACCATAAGTAGTAGCATAACGTACATCGGCAAAGGCACTTACAGGCACTTGACGAATAATACCACCCATACCCATATCGCGGAATATAATAGGCATATTGCGAACTGCATCTATATCCTCACGTTGTGTTTTTGCTAAGCGTAAAGTGATAGGATAGTCATCATTCTGATCGCGGAAACGAGAAATCTCTTTACCAAATACCGCAGTTCTGAGGTTCATAGCTATCTGGCCTGTAGTGATGCTTTCATTATTCATACGACCACGATCTATATCAAATACTATCTCAGGTTTATTGGCCTGAAAGTCGCTACGCAATTCTTCAACACCAGGTATTTGCTTATCAGATAGGTAACGCTTCAGATTGTCGGAAGTGCTTACCAGTGAATCCAGATTATCGCCTGTAATTTCTATAACTATAGGCTTTGGCAATGGTGGGCCTCCTTGTTCCCTATCCACAGTTACTTCAGCCCCAGGTACATCTCTTACTGCCTTACGTATCTTTTCCAACAGATCGGTAGTAGAGATACCCTTACGTTTTGCAAACTCTACATAAGCCACTGTGATCTTACCCTTATTAGGGAAATCTCCCAGCTCACCACTATTTGGATCTACTGCACCGACTGTTACGTTAGATATAATGGACTTTACAGCAGGATTCTTTTTACCATGCTCTAAGTCTATATCAAGTGATTTGTATACTCTGTCCTCTAGCTTGTGGAGCACAGTATTAGTATATGCCTGATCTGTACCCACGGGCATATTCAGATATACATAAGTGAAATTAGGATCACCACTAGGGAAGAATACTACTTTGCCACCCCGTACAGATAATATAACTATAGCTGAAATAAATATGAGCACAGTGATAAGCATAGTCGTCAATGGTCTGTGTAATGCCTTTACTAACCAGCGGCTATACCATTCTCTAAATGCAGGCCATGCTTTGTTTTGGAAAGAATGTATCCATTTTTCGAATACGAATTTTTCCAGCAAAATGAATAAATAAATAAAGATGATAAAGTTGGCCATGCCCCATGCCTTAGACATATAGCATATAGCAGCCAATGCCAAGAAGATGATCATAATGACCTTATCCTTCTTCTTGAATTTTCTGGCACCTGTATCTGCCGGGTCATGCGGTTTCATAAAGCTCACTGCAAAAACCGGATTGATGATATATGCCACTACAAGTGAAGCCAGCAATGTAATGATAAGCGTAACCGGCAAGAAGAACATGAACTGACCGATAACGCCTTTCCAGAAAGCCAAAGGAATAAAAGGCATTAGCGTAGTAGCGGTGCCGGACAATACCGGCAAGAATACCTCTCCTGTAGCCAGTTTCGCGGCTTTTACTATCGACATTTTACCATTATCAAAAATACGATGTGTATTCTCTATCACCACTATCGCATCATCCACCACTATACCTAAGGCTAGTAGGAAAGAGAAGAGTACGATCATGTTCAAAGTAAACCCGATACCAGGCATCACTAAGAATGCCACAGCACAAGATAATGGCACTGACATAGCCACGAACAGGGCATTTGTCACACCCATGAAGAACATCAAGATCACTGTCACAAGTATAAAACCAATGATAATGGTATTTACCAGATCGTGCAATGTATTACGTGTAGCGTCAGATTGGTCACCTGTGGTTACTATACTCAGATCCTTAGGTAATTCCTCTTTCTGCATTTTCTCTAACAGAGCTTGTATCTTATCAGATGCATCTATCAGGTTCTTTCCTTTTGCTTTTATGACATTCAGTGTAATTACATTCTTTCCATCCAGACGTGCATAACTCTTTTGTTCTTCGTAACTATCGCGAACATCTGCTACATCCTTTAGATATATGGCTTTACCCTGTTGGTTCTTTATCAGGATATTCCCTATTTGAGATGCATCTTTGAACTCATTGCGTATACTAAGTATGCGCTTTTGAGAATTCATAGCTACCTCACCGGCAGTTACTGATGTATTCTCAGATGCTATGGTACGTTCTATATCATCGAATGTGAGACCCGATGCTACCATTTTAAACATGTCCACATTGATCTGTATCTCTCTGTCCAACGCACCTATTATGTCTACGCGTTTTATCTCTTTCAGCTGTTCTATATTATCCTTTACGCGGTCGGCGTATTTTTTCAGTCTGTTCAAGTCATAATTACCGGATATATTTACATAAAGTATTGGCAATTCTGATAGGTCAATATCCTTTACCTCCGGCTCATTAGGCAGGTTCTTAGGCAAGTCTGTTCTAGCCTTATCCACAGCATCTTTTACGTCACGCTTTGCCTGATCTACTTTAATGTCTGTATTGAATTCTACTATCACTACTGAGTAATCCTGAAATGAATTACTGGTCACTTTCTTTACACCTGTCAGATTCTTTACTTCCTTTTCTAGATGCTTGGTTACCAGATTTTCCATATTCTCAGGAGAAGTACCCGGATATATCGTCTGTACGATGATCTGTGGTATCTTGATCTCAGGAAATTGTTCCTTAGGCAGATTCATATAGGTCATCAGGCCTGCCAGCGTGATGATTATGGTGATTATATATACAGCGGTACGATTATCTATCGCCCAACTGGATGGTTTAAACTCTTTGAATGTATCTTTCATTGGAGTGTTGTTTGTCTTGATATATGCACATTAGAACACGAGTGTTCTTTGATTGATATTCTGCTAACCCTTATTGTACAGCTACTGTACCACCATTGTCTACATTCTCATATCCTTCTACGATTACTTTATCGCCTGCCTTCAGCCCGTCTGTTATCTCTACCATACCATTTGAGTTACGTCCTGTTTTTATACTTACAACTTTTGCTTTATTGTTAGCATCTACTATATATATCTGCTCACCTTTCGCTGTATTCTGAATCACAGATATAGGTACTACCAACGCATTCTTGTTTTCGTAGTTAGCTATCTTCATCTTACAAGACATATTAGGATGCAGCTTGCTATTATTGTTCAGGCGTATTTGCACTAAGAATGCTCGCGATATTGGGTCAACAGCCTGTGCTACATAGGTAAGTGTAGTTTTGATAGAGTCATTGGTATCCGGGAATAACAATATGGCTTTATCACCTTGTTTTACTTTACCTAAGTAATTCTCACCCAGGCTGGCTTCTGCTTTGAGCTGGTCGAAACTTACAACTCTGATACCTGCCGCACCCGGCGCTGTGGCATCACCTTCTTTAATACTTACCGCATCTACCATACCATTTATAGGCGATACTATACGGTACATATTGCGTTGAGCTATCAGCGCATCACGTTGTTTTTCAGCACCTTCATATTGTGCTTTAGACTGCATCAATTGCACTTCAGTGCCTATATTCTGAGCCCACAGTTTTTGTTGTTTATCATACAAAGACCTGAACAGGTTCAGTTGTACTTCTTGTGCCTTTATTTGTTGTTCTATAGCAGATACATCCAGTGATGCCAATAATTGGCCCTTGCTTACATGTTCGCCACCATGCACCATCACACTCTTTACTGTACCAGGCATTTGCGGGGTAGCATTTACGTTCTGGTAGCCATTTACTTGCGACTGCACCTCTATATACCCTACAAAGTCAGTTGTCTGCACTTGCATTATGGTTACAGCAGTAGCTTTCTTAGAACTATCTTTATTGGCAGCCTCAAGTTTCTGAATTTTCAGATCCAGATCTGCCCTTTCTTTTTTCAATTTTACTAGTTCTGCTTTAGGGTCCATCTTCTGTCCGCCCCCACAAGATGCCAGTATAAGTGTACTCATCAATAAATAAACAGTGCGTTTCATGCTATATCGTTTAGTATGTTATTGTTTTTATTTAAATTGTCCCAATGCTTTTAAAAGATCTGCTTCTGCATTCACTACATCCAGCAAAGAGCTGAAATAGTTATTCTGAGATTGCAGTTGATCTGTTTGTGCTTGTGTTACCTCCACATTACTACCTACTCCGGCTGCATATTTCTTATGTGCCAGATCCAGTACTGTATTAGATAGTTCCATATTCCTTTTTTGACTTTCCAATTGTAGCAATGAGTTCTTAAGGGAGGAACGTGCCTGTGCTGTTTGGAAATCTATGGTCTGCTTAATATTTTCTAAATTATTATTGGTTTTCTCTACATTCAGTTGTGCTTCTTTCAATTGATATTGTCTCAATTTCCCATTATAAATAGGCACATTTATTTGTAAGCCTGCCATAGAATTAAAAGCATATTGAGAGAACTTCATTACATCTCCAAAAGTGAATTGACCATAATTATATCCCATGGCACCAAATGCAGCAATGGAAGGAAGTGCCGTTAGCTTATAACGTTTTACATTATACTCATACAATTTCAGTTGCGTTCTGTTCAGGTTATATTCTGTTCTTCTGCTATAGTCCAGCTGTTCATTCACTAATGTCGATGCTTGAAGTAAATGTTCATCTATGGCAGTATCTGTTAGCACAATATGCTGATTGATATCCATACCTATCTGATATTTCAGTAATTGTCTGCTTAGTGTCAGCATATTAGATATGCGCAAACTATCTGTAGCCAGATTATTTACTTGCACATTGGTACGGTCCACGTCTATCTTTTCAGCAAACCCATTAGCTCTTGTTATTTCCAGATCCCTGGCCATACTACGAGCATTTGCCAGCGAGCTTTTAATAATAGCCAGTTGTCTGCCTGCAATTACTAATGCATGATAGGCTTTCTGCACATTATAACGTACTTCTTCTTCAGTCAGTTTTCCACTCTGTCTAGCTAGCTCCATTACTGAATTCCTGGCTTGTACGGCTACCAATACACTACCATCAAATATTACTTGCGATGCACTTAAACCCAAAGAAGCTGCATATGGCAATGAAAATGAAATTCCAGCCACTGTATTAGGAGGAAGTGGTTTACCAGTTGTATTAAAAGTACTTGCATCAATAAATGATTTTTGAGGATTGAAAAAATCATCTAATTCTACTTTACCATTTAACTTCGGATATGCTGCAGATACCAGCTGATCGTTCTGTGCCTTCTGTATCTTCACATCCAGCAGTGCATTCTTTACAGCAGCATTATGTATCAGTGCGTAGTTGATACATTGTTGCAGGCTCAGTGGTGTGGCATCTTGTTGTGCATTTGCTGTAGTAGTCATTCCTATTGCTACCATACAAATGGCAGTGTACATTAACAGTCGTCTCATATTTTCGATACTTGCTTTAGATATGTTTCTTTGTATTTACGGTACATTTTTTCTCCTTTGGGTGTCATGATCCCATACATAAAATGCTCAGTCAATTCACGCTTCACATATTGCAGATCATAACGATCATTTACCAGTGTAGATGATTGGAATACTAACAAGGCTGTTTCCATATGATAAATAGCCATCAGCTCCGCATTGATATCAGGTCTGTACAAACCTTCTTCTATACCACTTAGTATATTATTACGCAGCATTTCTACATCCTGCGCTATTATTTCTTCTCTGAAGATCTTATAACCTTCCGGAAAATAGCGTTGCAGTTCCAGCATAGATAGCGGATTGATTCGTTTGCACATTTCCTCTACCATTTGCATGATGCGTACCATAGCCTCTATGGAATTTTCAGATCCCTCTACCAGTTGCTGGGTAGATTCGAACATCTGGCGCTTATACCACAATACAGCCTCATTAACCACTTCCTGCTTGGTAGCAAAGTGCTGGTAGAGTGTCTTTTTAGAGATACCCGCCTTTCTGGCTATATCATCCATCGTTATTGTCTTGAAGCCATATTGGCGAAACAATTCGGCGGATACACTGAGTACTTTACCTAAATGATCCATAATTCGGGGCAAAACTATGGAAACTTTTTGCATAAAAATAGTTTCCACGGTATATTTTATTTCTATTCACCCCTTCAATAAATACTATAATGCTTGTAACTGATTGATAAACATGTACTCGCTTCCGTTCTATATATCGATTTTCAGCATCTTAAAATTCCCCTATGGTTACAGAATAAGGTATTATTTTTATACAGTAACAGTAAAACATACTCGTATGAGCTTTTGGAAAGACTTTAAATCCTTTGCACTCAAAGGTAGTGTTCTGGATCTGGCTGTCGGTGTTATCATTGGTGGTGCATTTGGCAAGATCGTTACCGCTATGGTAGAAGATATCATTATGCCACTTGTAGGTTTTATTACCGGCAAAGGCGAGATGTTCGTAGATAAGTTTATGGTGCTGAAACCCGCTAAGGACGGGGATGTCTACAAGTCTCTGGACGAAGCACGTAAGGCGGGAGCCAATATTTTCGCTTATGGTCATTTTATACAGACCATTGTAGATTTCTTTATCATCGCCTTTTTTATCTTCCTGACCATCTGGTCTATAGGCAAATGGAGAGCTAAACAGGAAGCTATATTGGCTGCCCAACCTTTCGGCCCTTCAGGCACAGATAAACTGCTCATGGAAATTCGCGATATATTGCAGGAACAAAATGCCAATAAAAAATAGCACATATCACAATTATAGTGCAGTTTAGCACGCTTTTTGTACAGTATTTAAGACATGGCAACAGGAAAAATATACGCAGATGTACTAGCTCTGAAGGAAAAAAAGAAGAGTGGATTTGCCGTTTTGGTTGACCCCGACAAGGTGCTTCTGACGGACATTCCATACTTAGCAGAACTTTGCAATGAGGCTACGGTAGACTATCTGCTGGTAGGTGGC
>JBAWXE010000062.1:0-16189 GCA_037144255.1 Bacteroidota bacterium
CAACCCTCACTGGCGGCGCTGCGCATGCGATCCAGTGTGGAGCAATTTCTGGTCGATGACGTGCACGAGGGCAATGTCCGTTCGGGGCTTTTCGAGAAATTGGGCAACAGCCTGGGTGCGATGGGGTTTCTGATTGATATGCTGAGTTACCAGCGCACGCTGGCGAAGAAGCTGTTCATATCTATGAACATGACGATTGCATCAGGATTGACGCTGAATGAATTGGACGAGAAGCGCATATTGTCTGAATGCTAAAATAGCTATAATGACAATAAATTTGACAAAATGTGGATAAGTTTGACAATCTAATTTTGTCAAACTATTTAACAATAATATTTTTATAAATCACTAATACTGTACATGCATATATATTTACTAAATGACTAAGCGTATAATATGCGAAAACGCAATACAAATAGTATTGTGAAACAGAATTAAGGATGTAATAAAAGCTGATTTTGTGCTTGATAAATGCGGGCCTATGGAAAAGACGTATAAGGGAATAGCATTCGAATACCATATAAATGAAGCCCGAGGTATCATAAGTACCTACAAAAATACACTCGTCATTACCTAATAAATTTATGGAAATATTCAACCCTGAGAGATTGGACTATCAAAGCTATCTATATAAAGGATCAACAAATTTCCATAATGATTGCGGCGGAATTGGTTCAGGTATCGACAGTGATCAAGTGACCATTTATTACCCTTCAACTGACTCAATTGTATTTTGCACGAGTAAGTATGATGGCATAAATTCTCAAACAATAGGATTCCATGTTACTAATGATAAATTCTATCAAAAGACACAAAATGAGATCCAATATGATTTTCATTTATCGAGTAATGAAGACAGTTTGACAATGTATATCAGGACACGATGTGATTGTGTTGACTATGTATATTGGACTTTTAATGGCTATAAAAAATCTAATCATAATAATAACTATCAAATTGAAAAAGAAAACATTCATATAAATTAATAAGAATAGCCTTTTTTAATACATCCTATAATGCTTACCGGGGAGGGATTTGATGATGCCTTGCATTTCTAATTGTAAGAGTGTGGCTGCGAGCTGAGAATTGGGCATACCTGTATGATGAAAGAGTTCATCGGCATGTAGGGAGTCTTTGGTCTGCAGTAGGTCTACAATACGTTGTTCATCAGTAGAGAGTGCTACTAATAACTGAGGTTGCACTACCCTGTTCTTCTTATCCTTGTTCCAGTTCATCATATCCAACAGATCATCGGCACTTGTAATGAGTGCAGCGATATTGGTACGAATGAGCTCGTTGCAACCAACAGACTTGCTATCGCCTACACGGCCAGGAAATGCGGCCACATCGCGATTATAACCAGCTGCCATGCGAGCTGTAATGAGTGCCCCACCCTTGGCATCGCTTTCTACCACTACAGTAACATCGCTCATGCCGGCTACAATACGATTGCGTGCAGGGAAATGTTCGGGTTTGCCTACAGTACCTGAGGGGAACTCTGTAAGTACTGCACCATTGAGTTGCATTTCCTTAGCCAGAGATTTATTGCTGACAGGGTACATAGTATCTTGCCCATGACCCAAGACACCTACTGTGGGCATACCCAGTGCCACGCATTGTTTGTGAGCGATGGTATCTATACCAGATGCGAGACCACTGACTACCAGCAGATCGGGATAAGATTGGAGATCGCGAATGAGGTTTTCACAAAGACGTTGGCCATAATCGGTATTGCGACGAGTGCCTATAACAGCTACTACTTTAGCGGGGTTGAGGTTGGTAGTACCCTTAGAATAAAGCACTAAAGGTGCATCCATGCAATTGCGCAGTCGTGAAGGATATACCTCGTCCTGAATACAAAGTACTTGTATGTTATTTTTGAGTACAAAATCGTGCTCTGCAAGACCGAAAGAAAGCGCTTCCGGATGGCGGAGGGCCTCGAGGAAAGTGTGAGCACGAGTCTCTCCAATACCTTCTACATTTTTGAGTTCTTTACCTGTGGCCTTAAAGACCTTTTCGGCAGAGCCGAAATGAGTGAGTAATATATGTGCATACTTATTGCCAAGGCCTTTGACAAAAGTAAGAGCCAGTAGATATGAGAGTTCGGTGTGGTTTTGCGACATAGGGTTGCCGAGAATTTAACTATTGATCAATCTTTAAATAATTATCTTTAATTGGTAATATCAAAGTAAATGAAAAAAATACTGAGTAGTATCGTTGTGATGCTGATATTGGCGCAAAGCGTTATGGGGCAAGGGAAAAAGATATCCACCATCACTATGGGGCGTACCCCATGCATGGGTAGATGTCAGGTGTATGATATAGAACTACATGCTAATGGCAAGGTGATATATACAGGAAGACAATTTGTAAAACATATGGGTGTGTATGAGAAAAATATTGGAAAAAAGACCATAGCTAAACTGTTTGCAGCTTTCAGTAAATATCAGATAGATACCTGCCAGAATGAATATAGTAGTAACCTGATGGATGGAGCAGGTATGTACTATATCATAGACTATGGCAGCAATAAGAAAGAGATACAGAAAGCACATTTCGGTCCTGCTAAACTAGAAGAATTGGCACAACTAATAGATAAGACCATACAGGTAAATAATAAATGGAAGAAAACTGCTAGTATAGAAGCACCTCTACGTAGCCGTTAATACCTAAAAAAGACCTCTGTAGCACCAAAGCCATAGCTACCATGCCATTCGTTCACATAACGATCAACCTCTGGAATACTACTAAGTTCCTGATGGACAGCATCGCGCAACACGCCTTTGCCCAGACCGTGGATGATAAACATTCGCTCCTGATGGTGATTGATAGCCAAGTATACATAACGATGCAGGGCATCTAATTGCACTTTAAGAATATCTGCATTGCTCATACCTCTGGTATTATCCATAAGTGCCTCTATGTGAAGGTCTAACTCGTAACGAGGAGCTTCGGGGGCATCAACAGGAGGTTTAGTATCGGAAATATTAAGAGGTTCGGGTACTTCCTTCTTTGGTATCAGATGAGAAGGAGTAAAATCCTCAATCAACAGATAACTAAAAGTAGGTTCGTTCTGTTGTAATAGCTCATTGATATGCTCGAATAACCTTACCGGGCGAATACGCAGTACCCCATCGGCAGGAGCATTCTCAGGGTCTTCGGCATCATCCAGTTGCCATTGGAAACGCGGCTGGTCGTTCATGGTCTCGAAACTAATGGTATGCAAGTGTAAATGACCAAAAGCATGTAGTGTACCTTCGTGAGCAAATTCACTTTTATTAGCTACCCGCATATCGTAGCCGAACTTGATAGCCTGAGGTAATTCGTTGAGCAAATAGACCTTGATATTCTCTACAATATCTTCCACCTCTTGTGCCTTATATACAGGCAGGAAAGACAAGTACACACCTTTTGCCAAGCGAGGTTTGCGAAATTTTTCTTTCTCTACAGGTAATTGTTCAGGAGCTGTTTTTTTAATGATCTTCTTTTCTGTAAACCATTTAAGGTAAGGATGGTCTATCTCATCGGTATATACAGGGAAGGTAATACCATGCACATCTACCTCTACCATCTTGTCGTTGATATAAGCAGTTACCAGGCCTTCGTCGCCACTGAGTTTCAGTATTATCTTATCGCCTATTGAAAATTTCATGAATGGGTCTTTTCCTTTAAAAAAGCGATCATTTTACGTACTGCTATACCTCTGTGACTGATAGTATTTTTGACCTCTAGGGGCAATTCTGCAAATGTATGGGTATTGCCATCAGGAACAAAGATGGGATCGTAACCAAAACCAGCTGTACCTCGTTTTTCAGTTAGTAAAGTACCATTGCATACCCCTTCGAAGTAATGAGTAGTACCCTGCCAAACGAGGCATATTATAGCCTTGTAGTATGCAGAACGATCGTCATGGCCATACAAATCTTGTAGTACCTTTTGCAAATTCTGTTCATCATCGCGTTTGCCGGAGTAATGTGCACTATTGACACCGGGGGCAGCATTGAGTGCATTAACACAGATACCACTATCATCTGCAAATACATTTTTGCCACAATAATGATGAATGGACATAGCCTTCATACAGGCATTCTCTTCGAAAGTATGATAAGGTTCAGGTATCTCGTCCTCAAATTCAATATCTTTCAAAGACAGTAAGCGAATGCCTTCTATCATAGAGCGTATCTCTTTAATCTTTCCGGCATTGTTAGATGCAATGACCAATTCGTACATAGTGCAAAATTACTACCTTCAGCAGACACTTGAACATAAAAAAACCGCCCTTTCGAGGCGGTTTCTTTATATGTAGTTTATATAATTACATTTTCCATTGTTTGTTCTGAAAACGTTCGCTCACAACGAGGTCTTTACTACCCGGAGTGTACTTGTAGAAACCTTCGCCAGACTTAACACCATAGAAACCAGCCTGAACCATGTTAGCCAACAAAGTAGCAGGAGCATACTTTTGGTTACCAAAGCCCATGTGCAGTACGTTCATGATAGAGAAGCAAGTATCTAGACCAATAAAATCTGCTAATTGCAATGGACCCATAGGATGAGCCATACCTAATTTCATAATAGTATCGATCTCTTCAACACCGGCAACACCTTCTTGTAAAGCAAGGATAGCTTCATTGATCAAAGGCATCAAGATACGGTTAGAGATGAAACCAGGGTAGTCATTTACTACAGAAGGAACTTTGCCTAAATACTTAGACAGATCGTACACTACCTGAGTAACAGTAGCATCAGTAGCATAACCGTTGATGATCTCAACGAGTTTCATTACTGGTACCGGATTCATGAAGTGCATACCTATTACTTTACCCGGGCGCTTAGTGAAAGAACCAATACGAGTAATAGAAATAGAAGAAGTGTTGGTAGCTAGGATAGTATGCGGAGGGCATAATTTATCCAGTTCCTGGAACAATTTGGTCTTCAGTTCAATGTTCTCAGAAGCAGCTTCGATAACTAGGTCTGCATCCTTTACAGCAGATGCCAAATCTGTGTAAGTCTTGATGCGACTGATAGCTTGTTGCTTAGCCTCTTCGGACAATGTGTTTTTAGACACTTGACGATCCATGTTCTTACCGATAGTTGCTACTGCTTTGTCCAGAGCACCTTGGTTAATATCCATCATATGGACATCGAATCCGCTTTGTGCGAATACATGCGAAATGCCGTTACCCATAGTGCCTGCACCAATTACGGTAACAATCTTTAACTGTTGTAACATATTGCGTGTGTTTTCACTCAACCCGGCCGTTTCAATTTTTACCGAGCTTTCTTTTTCTTGTACCATATATATAAAATGATTTTAAAACGTGCCAAAGGTAATACTATCTTAACAATACAAAAATGATTTCCAATGGATAGGAGACATATTTTTCAATAGTATAAATTAATGTGGAAGAGATGTTAATAACTATGGTTTGAGAGCTTTTCATAAAAAAAATGAGATCATATCCCCTTTTCTCAATTTTTAGAAAGATTTAGGAATTGAAACAAGTGTATAGAAATTACTCAATCCTTAAAATGGCTACATTTGGTAGGTACTTGATTATATAGACTGAAGTAGCTACTATGAACATTCAGCGTGCAACACCTGTAAATGAGCTTTTGGCCAAATTGATCTTTCTTCTTTTGCCCACGGCATTTGTTGGTTACTTTCTATTGCTGAATGCCAATCACTACTTTTCCATACAAAACAGTCAAGCAGTACAAGAAACCCTATATCTGGCAATGGGTATGGGATCAGGAGCATTATTTTATGCCTTCAGGTTTCGATTCATTCCTACCTTCATACTACTAGTTATAGGGTTATATTCTGTCTATGAAGGGCTTGATAAAGTTGCAATTGGAGAATTTGATTCGTTTTTCCTCTCGTTACAGTTTATTGTATTTGCAGTATTATTCACATCCGGATGGCTGATAGGTTGGGGATTTATCAGATTGAGGTATTGGTCGGTATTTATATCTGTGGCATTGTTATGCTCTTGTATATTGCTGATAGCTAAATCTAATTTGGATACTGTCAATAATCTGTTACGCGCATTCGTACCTGCCTTACTATATGCCGTATATATAGTTTTCACTGCAGAACAGATATATGGTTACAAAGACAAGTCGAAGAAATTTTGGTGGTTCCTTACTCGAAGATTAGCTCTTTTTGCTTTATTATCATTCCTCCTATTAGGAAGTGTAGTATTCATGATGCGTACAGAGATCAAAGAAACTGTAGACAACTATGGTGGTGCAGGCAATAAGGGTGATAATAGCATGCTGAAGAAAAACAAGGAGGGAAGTTTTGACCTTAAAAACTATTCGCAATTACGTAGTAGCTTGGGTAGAAGCAACGACCTTCTATTCTGTGCACATATTGATAATTTCTTCCCTAATTCAGATATACCTAATCCGCTTTATCTAACAGCATTTTACTATACTAAATTCGATACGCTTACAGAGACTTTTGAAAGAGATTCTACTATTCCTTTAAATGATCTTTTCGAACCAGACCCTTCGAAACTACCATTGTTCTTTACAAAATCAGACTCATCAGTTATTAAGAATAGTTTATCCGAAAAGCTACGTAAGACAGTAGATATAGAGGTATATAGTAAGAATCTATCTCCAAAAACTTATTTAGCACCCAATACAGGATACTTTGTACAACCCATAGCTATTGAAAAAGATTTCAGAGCTGAGTTCAAAACTGGATTCCGTGCTAAGAGCTACGTATCCGAATTGAATAGTGCGTATTTTGTATATAACTCTCCAAATAAGCAAATAAGAAAGTTTCAGGAACAACGTTTTGAAGTGCTGAGAAAAGTGACGGGTTACGAAGGGCAAGATGCGAAGTTCATGCAGTACTATACACACATGCCTAGCGATGTTAAATTTAAGAATATATCAGAGCTGGCACATAAAGTAACTGAGAAAGCCAAAACACCTGTAGATAAAGTAATTGCCATTCGTGACTATTTTATGTCAAAGGATGAAAATGGAGACCCATTATATAAATACACTGATAATCCGGGCGTACCTGATATACCTAGTGCATCAAAACTGATGTATTTCTTATTTGAAAATCATAAAGGCTATTGTGCATATTATGCAGGTGCTACCCTATTTATGCTACGATCATTGGGTATACCTTCGCGAATTACAGTTGGATTTCTCACCATGGACAGAAGTGATAAGAATAAAGGCTGGTATTGGTATTATGCAGATCAGGCTCATGCATGGGTACAAGTCTATTTTCCTGGATATGGTTGGCTGGATTTTGATACTACTGTAGGAAATAGCGATGCTCAGGAAAGTCCTAGCCCTGATGGCACACCACCCATGCAACCACCTAAAGCATATCTGGCAGCAGATGGTATCATACAAAGTGTAGATACTATAAAGAAAATAGCTGTAATGCAAATACGTCACATCGTGTTTCATGATAAGGAATATACCCCCGAGAAGCCTATGGATGTGCCTATGGATATACATATAGCTATCGTACTGAGAGATAGTACAGAAGTAGCAATGGGTAACATACAAAAAGGAGATGAAGCAACTGCTGTATCTTATGCGGATGCATTCAAAAGAATGGAGGTTAAAGGCAGAGAGAATGCCACGGCATTAATTAAAAGCTTTCCTGTTCCTGAACCAATTGATGAAATATACCTGAAACGCAAAGATATAAATAGTCCAGATGAAAAGCCTGAGATCAAGAAACTGGAACACATTTTCTCTATTAAGCATGCTATATGGTTAACTTGTATCACTCTCACATCTTTGCTTTTGATAGTATTACTGATACCATATTCAATTTACAGGTATTATCTATTACGATATCAAAAGGCAAGTACTGATGGCAATAAAGCATACTGGGCCTATAGGACAGTTACTTACTTTCTGCATCAATCAGGATTATTCAGAGGCTCTATTACACCTATGCAATACGCACAACAAATTATTGACCCACAAATGGGAACTACATTTGCATCGTTTATGAATATTTATTTAAAAATGAAATACGCCAAACAATCTCTTACAAACACCGAGCAGGTATTCATATCACAATTTGTACAGCCATTCATCATCACAGTTCAAGAAAAAATTCGATTCAAAACTCGGCTTATAGGATTTATGAATCCTATAAGAGCTATTAGCTTTTATGTGTTACCAGATGAGGAGTAAAACACATAACATTTTCTAAACACTCGACATTTTTTGATAAAATCCACAGTCTTTACCGTAGATTTATATTAACATCCAAATGTTAATATGATAAAATATATATTCAATTTTTGCTTAGTCATCTTCAGCAACATTGGCCTTTATGGGCAAATAACACCTAAAGAAGATAGTAGACTAAACTATCGATTGATAGGCTTTTCTGTTCAAAAGGAAAATGCAATAGCAAAATATATATTTGAAATTGCAGAAGGGAAATATATCCAGGCGGATAGTTTTGAAAAGCATATAAATAAAAGGGAAACATCTCAAAGCAATAGAATTATTGCTACAGTACAATCGTATGGAAAAGAGTATACTTGGAGAGTATCTTATATTGGTAACGATAGCTCACTTATAAAACAAAGTTCACTATTCCATTTTTCAACGCTTTATAGTATATGGGTAGATACAGCTATAATGAAATTAAAAATAGTTGATACTGCTATTGCTAATAAGGATCAATTATTTTTTTTAGACTATGCCAGAGGTTTATATAATGTAAAAGGAGAAATACTTTGGTTTTTACCTGATATACCAGGGGCAATATATGAGACCACTCGTTTACGTGATCTGAAAATGACATCTTTTGGTACAATTACCTTTCAAACTGATACTGCGGCATTTGAAATAACATATGACGGAAAGGTTTTGTGGAGATCAGTTGATAGTGGTAATAATGACCTAGGGCATCACGAATTTACCAGACTAGAAAATGGTAACTATATGTCATTAGGCTATGAGTATGTAAAGAAAATGTTACCAAACATAGATGATACTAGTAAATATACCAATGAAGATGCTGTTGAGAAAATTGATGGTAGATACTATAAAAACATTGAATTTGGAACACTTATTGAATATAATAAAAATAAAGAAGTGGTGTGGAAATGGAGATCTTCTAACTACTTTACAGATAAAGATCTTTTTACATTGAAAGCCTATAATGGTATGTTTCGTGTATCTACTCACATGAATGCATTCTTCTTTGATGAAAAGAAACATTATGTATATGTTAGTTTCAGAAACATAAGTAGAATAATCAAGATCAAATATCCAAAAGGAAAAGTTATTGCCAGCTATGGCCGTGCATATGAGACAAAGTCCAAAAGAAAGGGAGATGGATTATTTTATGCTCAACATGCATGTAGAATTTCTAGAGATGGATGTATCTATCTATTTAATAACAATGTAAATGATGGAAAATCTGAAACTCCATCAATTGTAATGTTAAAAGAATTGAACCATAGTCGTCAGAAAATCAAAAAAACATGGGAATTTGTATGTGATAATATTGATACTGTTGCCAAAGGGAAAAGCTTATCGGGTGGCAATGTCGTAGAATTGAATGATGGGTCAATGATAGTATGTATGGGTGGAATCAATAGAATCTTTATTGTCAATAAGGATAAAAAAATAGTATGGGATGCTGTAATTGAACGGCTTCATCCATTGAAGTCTGAATTTGTTCCTTTTCCTCAATATAGAGTAAGTCCAGTTACATTAATAAATGCTTGCGAGGCCTTGATATACTGCACCCAATAATAAATGTAAAAAAATATTTGTTTTATTTCAACTATTTTACTAAATTACAATTATCATTTTTTCATATAATAGATCTACATGCACATGAGAAAAAATATTCTACTATTATCATTACTGATGTTATTATTGGGTAATTTCATTACAACTAAATCAATAGCACAGTGCGCTGTTACTACAGCCCCAACAGAAGACTGTTCATTTGGAGATGAAATAGACAATTTCACACTTAATGCGATCGTTGCAGCAGATGCTGGTTGTTCAACAGGCGGATATGGAGTTTTTGCAGCACCTGTATGGAACCTTACTGTAGGGCAAACGTATAATTTTTCTGCAACTCTTGGTTTAGGTAACCCATTTTACACTTACCAGGAAGGATTTTCTTTATGGATTGACCTGAATAATAATAATATATATGAAAGTACAGAACGTCTTGCCAATGTGGCTCCTTCTAATTTGGCTACCGGTACTATTACTATACCCCTAACCGCTACAATTGCCAATAATGTACACATGCGAATAAGGTGTGCTTATAATGCTACCCCAGCTGCCGGAGCTGCATGTACTAACAGTCTCGGTTTAGGGTTTGGTGAAACTGAAGATTTTCGCGTGAATATCTTACCTAATGCTTGCTCAGGAACACCAACAGCAGGCAGTGTAAGCCCGGCGGGGCCTATTAATATGTGCGCGCCCGGCGTAAGTACCACATTGACATTAACGGGTACCTCTACCGGAGCTGGTATTAACATATCATGGGAACAATCTACAAATGGTGGAGTAAGTTGGACTTCAACCGGTATTACCACTAGTACATATACATTTACTCCAAGTGTAAATGTGATGGTTCATGCTGTTGTGACATGTTCTAATTCTGGTCTTAGTGCTACATCCAATGCAGTTACAATTAATGTAAATCCTGTACCAACTATCACACTAGGAGCAAATCCAGTTGTTGGCTTAGGTTCTACGTTTGCAAATTTACCATATAGTAGTACAACAGGAAGTCCAACCAATTATAGTATTACATGGGGCGCCACAGCATTAGGAGCTGGATTTCTTAATGTAAGCAATGTAATATTACCGGCAACACCTATAGTATTAACACTACCTGGAGCTGCACCTGCGAATACCTATACAGGTACCTTAACTGTATCTAATGGCAACTGTACCAGTACTACATACCCAATCAGTGTTATTATTCTTAATGCACCTACTATATCATTAGGCACAATGCCAACTATTTGTATTGGTACAACGATAGCTCCCTTACCTTATTCTTCTACAACCCTTAGCCCTACAACATATTCTATTGTTTGGAATGCAGCAGCTTTAGCTGCAGGATATATTAATGTGAACAACAGTCCATTACCGGTATCTCCAATCAATATCAATTCACCTGCCGGAGCCCCTACGGGAACATATAATGGCACTCTTACAGTATCCAATGGTACAGTTAGTCCTAATTATCCAATTTCCGTTGCTATTATCAATACACCAACAGTCACATTAGGTGCTAATCCTACTATATGTGCAGGTATTACTACAGCAAATCTTACTTATTCTGCATCAACATTCAATCCAACAAATTTTAATGTTACCTGGAATCCTGCAGCAATAAGTGCAGGTCTTATTAATGTTAATAACGCTGTTGTAAGCGGTTCTCCATTAGCAATACCTATTCCTGGCAGTATCGCACCCAACACCTATTCAGGTATTTTGACTGTAAGTAACATTTGTGGCAACAGTGTTCAATACCCATTCAGTGTTACAGTAAATCCAAGTACAGTACCTAACATTTCAACAAGTGGAAGTAATAATCTATGCATTGGTACAATTACAACCTATACGGCAATTACAAATATTGTAGGTGGCACTTTACAATGGCAAGTAAATGGCTTAAACGTAGGTACAAACAGTACTACTTATACCTATGCTCCTTCTAATGGAGATATTGTTACTTGCATCATCAATGTACCCGGAACAGGTTGTTATACTACACCAAGTCTTACCAGTACCCCAATAGGTGTCTCTGTATCTCCCTATATAGTTCCAAACATAAATATTACTGGTAATAGTACCGGCTGTCTTGGTATTAATAGCACTTACACAGCAATATCAAATGCTGCAAGTGCAAATTATCAATGGAAAGTAAACGGAGTTAATGTGGGTACAAACAGTAGTACTTATACCTATGGCCCAGCAAATGGAGATCAGATAAGCTGTATAGTTACAGCTACAGCAGGTTGCTTTTCCCCATTGACTGCACCTAGCAATATAATTTTAATAAATGGTATACCTTCTATTTTCCCTAGTATTAGTATACAAAGTATCACTGGTACAGATACTATTTGTGATGGGCCTGCAGCTACTTATATATCAAATACAAATTTCCCAGGTGGCTCTTACCAATGGATGGTGAATGGAGTAAACGTAGGCTATAATAGCCCCGATTATAATTACACTCCTGCAAATGGAGATCAGATAACTTGTACAGTTACTATACCTCCTACTGGTCAATGTTTTTTAGCTAATAGTGCAAATAGTAATACTAGAACAGTTTCTGTAATTCCAAGTATTGTTCCTACCGTCTCAATTGCACCAGGTAGTTTCGTAGTTTGCACCAACACTACAGCTAGTTACCATGCTGTTACTAATATAATAAGTGGGTCATACCAATGGAAAGTAAATAATAGTTTAGTAGGTACTAATTCCAGTACATATTCATATATCCCTACAGACAGCGATCAAATAATGTGTACAGTTACAGAACCAACATATGCCCCATCAGGACCTTGTTATACACAAATTGCTGCTGTTAGTCCATCTTATGTGATTAATGTACTATCGGTTGAGAGTCCTCTTATCTCTATTAATGCACCTACATTTGCAACTGTAGGTAGTAATGTAACTGTCACTGCCAGCTTAGTAAATGCGGGGCCAACCTATACAATACAATGGTTTAATCATGGTGTACTATTCAATACAACTAATTCACCTGCTGTAACGTATACCAAAACTTCTGGTGTAGATAGTATCACTGCAAAAGTATCAACTACAGCATTTGGATGTACCGGCAACAGCACATCTAATTCAATATTGGTACATGTAGGAACATCAGTTAATAATGTTGTAAAAGGTGGAATCAGTGTATTTCCTAATCCATTTAATAATAACATTGTGATCAAAGGGCTGGAACTGAATGACAAACTATGTGTTTATGACCTTATGGGTAGAAAGGTAACTCCAATATGGATAATCGATAATGAAAACCCTGAACAGTCTTTCAAAATAAATGAATTGCCCGCGGGTACTTATTTATTACAAATTTGGAATCCTGATGGACAATCCAAGGAAAGTATGCCTTTGATTAAGAAATAATAAAGAATATGTGAAATATAAAAGGGAGTGAGCAAATGCTTACTCCCTTTTATATTTCATTACTTTCAGAATGTTATGGAGAGAAAAAGTATTAATTAATAAACGTGTTGACCACCATTAATACTCATGTTAGCACCAGTGATAAAATTGGCATGATCAGATGCTAGAAAAGACACTAAATAAGCTACCTCTTCAGTACCCCCTAAACGCCCCATAGGTATTTGAGAAATGATCTGATTACGTATTTCTTCTTTTACTGCCATTACCATATCAGTTCCAATGTATCCCGGTGAAATAGTATTTACAGTAACTCCTTTATTAGCCACTTCCATAGCAAGAGTTTTTGTAAAGCCATGCATACCTGCTTTAGCAGCGGAATAATTTGCTTGTCCAAACTGACCTCTCTGGCCATTTACAGAAGATATATTAATGATACGTCCCCAGCCGTTATCTATCATATGATTGATAACATGTCGGGAACAATTAAATACACTATCTAGATTTGTAGACATAACAGCTTTCCAATTTTCATAGGTCATTTTGCGGAATGCACCATCTTTTGTTATGCCTGCATTATTAACTAAGACATCCACATGTCCTACTTCTTTAGCGATCTTTTCTATCATTTCGCCACAAGAATTAAAATCTGCAACATCAGCATAATAGATCTTGATATCATATTCTTCTTTATGTAGTTGTTCCTGCCATTTCTTAGCCTTTTCCTCGCTACGATAATTAGCAACAACATTGTATCCATCATGATACAGTTTTTTACACATAGCAGTACCTAGCCCACCTATGGCTCCAGTCACTAAAACAACTCTTTTTTGAGGCGTATCCATAAATAAGTATTTGATATGGAAGATACCAAAAGAGCGATATATTCTATTATAATTGAAAAGATATTTTTCGATCTCTAATTTATTTTCGAAAGCACATATATTAAAAAGAATGGCATTGGGCTGCAAAAGAAAATACGAATAACCCTTATGAAACCTATAATATCATTATTGAAACTACCTGCTATAACATATGTAATGGCAGAAATGGTCAAAAGTATTATTACCCCTGAATACGATAGTAGCCACAAACTTTTTAACCACTTTTTAGGATGATTACCCCAACCCCAATAACCAATACCAGCAATAGTTAAAAGCAATAATAAGTGGTATATATGTCTGCTCCTTTCAGATACTGGAGATGCATTAAAACCTTCTGTTAAATATTGTATTTCTACCCAAGACAAAATAGTGATGAGAACAACAGAAATCAACAATCTTTGTCTATATATCTTTTGCATCATATTTTTTGCTATACAATACCCACATTAAGAAAATGACTAAATAAATAACCATTTTAAATGCATAGTGATGTGCAAAGTTCACCCAATGATTTCCATAATAAGTCATCGTCACTAATCCCACACATCTGAATATATTTAAAACTAGTATCTCTATTATACCCATTAATGTAAAGGCAAATTGTCTTTTATAATTAGTAGGTATGCACAATAGAAAACCTATATAGAGTACAAACAACTCTAACCCATTACAGTCGTGAGCTATACCCAACACATTTCTTCCATTCATGAATACATTATCCCGAAGCACTTTATATTCTACTCTTGTAGAAAAATGGAATAATGAAATGACCCAAGCGGCACCTGAAGCAGTAAGGTCTGTGATCCATTTATCCGGAATATGTGTAGGATTTAGAACGAGATAATACAATAATTTCCATCCTATAAAAAAAAGTAAAGCTCTTTTTAAAAAGAGTCTGACACCTATAGGTAGATTGTAAAATTGTTCTTTAATTTTCTTTATCATTACTTATCAAATATACACTTCATTTACAAAACCATATACAAAAGCGCCAGTGATGCACCGGCGCCCTATGTATCAAGTAAAAAACTACAAACCTATAAGCCGGATTTTGTACTCCTGAAATACATCAGGATGACTATCATTTATCTGTGATAATATTTGCACATTACCTAAAGCTGCCAACCCGCAGACATCGGGCGAGCCGCCCTCGATCGTCTACCTATTTGGCATTTCAGCACGCAAGGTTTACCCCTTTGTAATGTTACCATTATCAAGTGTAGGCTCTTACCCTACATTTTCACCCTTACCTTCTGTGAAGAAGGCGGTAATTTTCTGTGGCACTATCTGTATCCTGTTGTTACAAGACCCCATCCGTTAGGTGGTGCGTTGCTCTCTGCTGTCCGGACTTTCCTCCATTGTTTACACAAAGGCGATAGTCTGGTTTGTAGTAACGCAAAAATAAACAAGATTATACTTATGTGAAGAAAAAAGATGAAGCACACTATTCAAACAAAGCTATTTGATTGGTTTTACCGGAATGCTTTTGTTCATGTTTCAACAACCAGTCTTTCCGCCACAACCCTCCACCATAGCCTGTGAGATGACCATTTTCACCAATTACCCTATGGCAAGGAATAATGATTGCAATTCCATTTTCCCCATTAGCACCTGCTACTGCACGAATGGCCTTTTCGTTACCTAGAAAGATCGATTGTTGTTTATATGTCCTTGTTTCCCCATATGGGATATGTTGCAATCCTTCCCACACTTGTTTTTGGAAAGGTGTTCCTATTAAATGTAAAGGGAGTTGAAAATCTAGTCTTGCTCCTGTAAAGTAATCATTCATTTGTGTCTCCAATACCAGAAAGTGATAATGAGAACTATCTTCAATTATAGTACCATCTACGCCATTTAATATTCTCTTTATAATATTATCCATCATTTTACGATATTCGAAATCGAACAAACAAATCCCTTCATCTGTCACTCCAGCTAACATTTTACCAAGAGGTGTATCAATTTGTTTTGTGTAGATGTTCATTAAAATAGAATTATACTCTAAAGCATAATATTTTATTGCAATTATATGCAAAATTCAAATCAAACTAATATAAATAAAACAAATTTAAAAAGGAAAAAACCTAACCAACTAATTTAATGCTGCCTTAAAAAAAACTAAATACACAGAGTATTTTAATTTTTGAGGGCATACATGATAGTAA
>JBAWXE010000063.1:0-16096 GCA_037144255.1 Bacteroidota bacterium
AGAGTTAAGACTGTATTTGAAATTCTCAAAGAAGCAGAGTATCATCTTATAACTATTGATGTCACTCATTTCGCAAATAAGGATGCTGATACTAATGCTGCATAACAATTAATAAACCCTATCACTATTTATTTACTAACCAATTTTTCAAAAAATCAAAATCATCATTATGAGTATCAAAAAAAAATCATCAACACGGTATGATTTGGATAAAAATAAAATCCAAATAATTCCCGTTAATTCAGCGTTTAATCAATTCTTAGCTGAACTAAATTCAATAAAGGTATTTTCAGTTCAAATTACAGAAGGTATTTTTTTTGTAAAGAGTATTTTCGGATTTATTGATAGAGGTATGTGTTGCAAAGCAATCCATTTGTCAGACCCACAACTTTATAATATTCTACTAATCCCCAAAGACCATACAAGTATCGAGTTGTTTTATTTTGATATATTCAAAACAGGACAGGGCTTAGGGTCTTACTACATTGGTATTTTTGATGAAATTTCAAAGAGACTCGGCATCGAGATTTTGGTACAGCCTACTCATCTCATGAATAACACTAGCAGAGGTGTAAGGGTAAATCAAAACAGAGTTCATGATTTCTATAGAATGAATGGATTTAAGCAAAAAGGTAATAGCCTATATTGGACAAATAAGTGAATTCTAAATTATGATGCATAAGATTAATGCCACAGGTCTATGTTCAAAATTAAAAGAGGCTGTATCAATGCTGATACAGCCTCTTAACATGTGGTCTCGCCCAGAATCGAACTGGGATTTAACGTTTAGGAAACGCTGGGTCTATCCGTTGACCTACAAGACCTTTTAATAAATCGCAAAAATAACCAAACTCCTATTCTGTTAATGCTAATTTTTTACCCAAACTCCAACACCTACTTTTTACTTAAAATATTTTGTGTTTTAATTAGGTATGTTTCAACAAAAAGAAGCAATGTTACCCACTTCTTACCCATTTTCTATTTTTCAAATGTTGCCCACTTGTTGCCCACTTTCTGTTTTTTAATTCCCAAAACACTTTCTGGTAAAGCATTCAGCGAATTTGAATAAGAAACTTCTATTCTATCCATTGAACTACAGGACCCCGAAAAATCGGTGCAAAAGTACGTGTTTCAAAAAAAATAAATACGGCTTTTTTGAATTATTTCCATTTAAGGGTACTGAGCATGTGCTCCATGTCCTTTTTGAGGAAGTTATTGACCGGTTTGAGCGAGTCTGCATTGGGCGATACATCGAAGTATAAAGAGCCTCGCAGAAAATGTTTTACCGAGTCGGTAGCATAAAACTGATAAGAAGAAGCGGCATTACCACCTATATTGTAAAATACACCATATACATGATTGGCGACATTAGAGAAGTTGGGATCGTTGATATAATCGGCTTTCTTATCGTGATAATAAGAGAGTTTGTAAGAGTCTTCCAGCAATTTTTGGAGAGGTTGAGAAGGTTTTATCTCTTTATAACTGATATATATGCGGCCACCTAGTGTAGGAAAATCGAGGTTGATCCAATAAGGGTTTTCGGGTTTACCATCGAAATAGACCGTATCCTTGATGATCTTTCCGTATACGGGATAATCGAAACTGTAAGGGTATTCGGGTTTATCGAAAGGCTGATAGGCGCGTTGGGGCAGGGCTATATCGTAGTAGCCACGAGGCTTAGGGGTATAAGTATCGGGGCCGCATGAAAGCAGCAAAAAACATAGAAAAATAGGTATGATATAACGTATCATGGCCTCAAAACTATAATAAAAAGTGTAACCTGTGGTATGAGCACAAATTATTTTAACACTTGAAGTTTTAGAGCCCCTTGGTTTTTGCTACTTTTGCAGCTCAATTCAAATCAATTCTCATGCCACAAGAGCCGAACCAAGAACAACAACTGAACATAGAACTGACAGAAGAAATGGCGGATGGAGCTTATGCTAATCTGGCTGTTATCACCCATTCATTTGCGGAATTCGTAATAGATTTTGTGAATGTAATGCCTAATATGCCAAAAGCTAAAGTGAAATCGCGTATAGTAATGACCCCGCAACATGCCAAACGCCTGATGCGTGCGATGGTAGAGAACGTAAAACGTTTTGAAGCTATGCATGGTCCGATAAAGGATCAGGAGAACGTGGCATTGCCATTTAATTTCGGCGGTCCTACAGCACAAGCATAATTATATACTCACAGTCTGTACACACTACATGAACGACAAGATACTTATACTCGATTTTGGATCTCAATACACACAGCTGATAGCACGTAGCATACGTGAGCTGAACATCTATTGCGAGATACAACCCTGCACCAAGCCTGTACAATATGAGACTAACCTGAAGGGCATAGTACTATCAGGTAGTCCATTCTCTGTAAATGACGCAAATGCACCTAAGCCTGATATAGCAGCTATGGCAGCGCATTTACCTGTACTGTGCGTGTGCTATGGGGCGCAATTGTTGGCACAACAATCGGGAGGAGAAGTAGGCAAGTCGACACATAGGGAATACGGACGTGCACATTTGCAAATATCTACACATGATCCATTGCTGGCTACTATAGATAGTGGTTCGCAAGTATGGATGAGTCATAGTGATACCATTAAGCAATTGCCGGCGGGTTTCAAACTGATAGCAGCAACAGATAGTATACCAGTTGCAGCCTTTAAAGCTAGTGATGCTTATGCTAAGAACCCTGTTTACGGTATACAGTTTCACCCGGAAGTAACACATACGGTAGATGGACGTCAGTTGTTGAAGAATTTCACTGTAGATATATGTGGATGTAAGCAGGACTGGACACCGGCAGCTTTCATAACAGAAACTGTAGAACGCATAAAGAAAGAAGTAGGTGATAAGAAAGTAGTAATGGCACTGAGCGGTGGGGTAGACTCTACCGTGGCTGCTACATTGATACATAGGGCTATAGGAAAGAATCTGTACTGCATATTTGTGGACAATGGTCTGCTGCGTAAAGATGAATTCGAACAAGTGATGGAAGGGTATAAGCACTTAGGCCTAAATACCAAAGGTATTGATGCATGTAAGCGTTTTTATGATGCACTAGAAGGTGTTTCTGACCCTGAAAAGAAACGTAAAATAATAGGTAGATCTTTCATAGATGTTTTTCATGAAGAAGCACAAAAACTAACAGATGTTAGTTTCTTAGGTCAGGGTACTATATACCCCGATGTGATAGAATCTGTATCTGTGAATGGCCCTTCTCAAACCATTAAATCGCACCATAACGTAGGCGGATTACCGGAGATCATGCACCTGTCGCTGGTAGAGCCATTACGTTTCCTGTTCAAAGATGAAGTACGAAAAGTGGGTCGTGAATTGGGGCTGGATGATATTTTCATCAGCAGACATCCTTTTCCGGGGCCGGGACTAGGTATACGCATATTGGGTGCGATAACAGAAGATAAAGTAAAAATGCTGCAAGAGGCAGATGCTATCTATATACAGAATCTGCGAGATGCCGGACTGTACGATAAAGTATGGCAAGCAGGTACTATACTACTACCTGTGCAGAGTGTAGGTGTAATGGGCGATGAGCGTACTTATGAATTTACCGTTGCACTACGTGCCGTAACATCTGTAGATGGTATGACAGCAGATTGGGCACATTTGCCACATACATTCCTAGGTAAGGTATCGAATGACATCATCAATTATGTGAAAGGTATAAACCGCGTGGTATATGATATTAGCTCTAAGCCACCTGCAACTATTGAGTGGGAATAATTTAGAAAGATGCAATTGACGATACGTACTGTGGGTATACTGATGCTGATGTTGTGCATAAGCGCTACACAGGTGCAGGCTCAGTTTCTGAAAAATCTATTTAAGGATGGAGCAGGCAAGAAAAGTGGCCAACATAAGAAAGCGCACAAAGCACTGACATCAGATAATTATAAGCAGCAAGGTTTTGACTATCCTAATTCTAAAGTAAAGGAGCATTATAGAATAGATGTACTTGCCGATTTGTATCTGGATGAGCTGGTAAAGGAGGATAAACCCACCTATAAAGGCAAGGCACCCGATAAAGCAGTAGCAGGTCTTGACTTTTACAAGGGTATCAAACTGGCTGCGGACTCCCTAAGCAAACTGAATTACCAAATAGATGTATATGTGCATGATGTGAGTGAAGCACATAAATCGGTAGGGGAATTAATTAGCAACAAAAAACTAGAATCAGCAGACCTGATTATAGGAGTATTGCAATCTGCCGATCTAGAAGTAGTGGCCAAGTATGCTCAAAAGAGACATATACATTTTGTATCTGCACTCTCACCATCGGATGCGGGCATAAGCGATAATCCTTATTTTACAATACTGCAACCTACATTACGATCGCATTGCGAATGGATACGTGAAAGAATAGCTTCGAAACATGCAGAGCGGAAAGTGGTAGTATATTCTCATAGTCATGAGGTTGTAGATGCCATGACATATGGATATGTGACTGATGGTTACGAAGAGCTATTTCGAAAACTATCCTGTAATAAATTGCCAAGGATGGAGAAGATGAAAGCGGCCTTTGATAGTGAGCATCCTAATGTGTTGATCATGCCGATACTGGATGCCTCCTATGCAGATTCACTATTACAAGAGCTAACAGATTCTTTCCCTAAATATAAGTTTATTGTATACGGAATGCCATCGTGGAAAGGTATGCCATCACTGAGGAAAGAGAATGCACATCCTAATGTAGTAGTGTATTTAACCTCACCATTTTATTTTGATACCAAGTCGGCTACCTCACAATATTTGGTGAGCCATTGCCGGAAGATTTTTGGCAGTAAACCGGGAGAAATGGTATATAGAGGTTTTGAGACCATGATGTGGTATGGCATAAAGCTGCATAAATATGGTACTATATTTGATGAGGGTAAAGGCACAGGGATATTCACTCAATTCAAAATTCAACCCCGTTGGGATAAGGAACAGTATCCGTTATATATGGAGAACCTGAACTTGTTTCTACTGAAATATGAGAAAGGTGGATATGTGCTGGAGTAGCATTAAATTTCTTTCTTTTCTATTGGTGTCTTAGGATGCAGGGTAGATTTACCTACTTTCAGATAACGCTCATCGTGTAATATGCGATGTCTTCTCATATAGTACAATACCCCAAACATGAAGAATGATACAGAAACTATGACAGCAAGTGCAATATTTGGGTTGTAGTCTTGTACAAATAATGAAACCGCGATAATGAGGAAATTGGCAGTAACGATGATAAGAACTGTTCTGTTATGAGAAAAGCCTAGATCTAACAAATAATGGTGTAAATGAGACCTATCTGCACGGAAGGGTGAACCACCTTTCATGGCACGGGTAGTGAATACACGTAAAGAATCTAATACCGGAACAACTAGGATGGCCAATACGATAACAAGTGCACCGCTGGAAGAATGTACTACAGGGGTAATAGCCTCTTGAGCATCGAAAGTATTTACAAAGAGTATGCTGAGCATGGAAATAGTAAAACCTACTACCAATGAGCCTGTATCGCCCATGAATATTTCTGCCGGTGAAATATTGTATCTGAGAAAACCAATCAATGCACCCGCCATACTGAATGCAATACAAGCGGCACTACTTTGTTTTTGCAAGGCTAAAAAAATTCCTAAGGATATGGTGCATAATACGCCAATACTGCCCGCCAGACCATCTATACCATCAATTAGATTGAATGCATTGGTAACGAATACGCAGCCTACTATAGTGAAACCAATACTGATCCAATAGGGTAATTCGTGAATTCCCATCACTCCAAATAAAGTCTTGATTCGGATATCTGCACAAAAAGCCATGATAGCAGCCGCTACGAACTGAGCTGCAAATTTTTTGGATGGGGGAAGGCTTATAAGGTCGTCCTTAAGGCCTGTAAGGAATAATATAAGAGTAGCTGCCACTATGTAGTTCCATTTATGAAAAACATTAGGGTCTGTATGGAAAACTATAGGATCTATAAATAAGCAAGCAGCTATTATATAAGCGAAAAAGATACCAATGCCACCCAGATTTGGCACAATGAACTCATGCATTTTACGCTCATTGTCCGGGTGGTCAAACAGGCGTTTACGTTTTGCAATATATATTATCCTAGGTATAGCCAATGCGCTAATGGCAGCTGAGAATGCCAGAGTAAGTGAATATGCTATGTAAGGAGGTATTGGAGTCATGCGTGCCTATGGCCTGAATACAAACAAAGTTATACTATAATACGACTTGTTTTCTATAATAACAATTGAATAAGGGAAACAATATGTATATAATGTTGAAGGTTGTTGTTTTATTATTATTTGAATACCATAATATTAGCTATTCAATTAGATTAATTTAGAGGATATTAAATTAATTTTAGTGCTGTTCTCTGAAAGTCTTGGTAAAAGCATAAAGATTAAAATGAGCATCTTTCAAAGCTATACTCAATTCTTGTTTCAGCACTTTTCTATCAATATGTTTCATGCGTTCTGCCTGAATGAGCTGCCAGCTTTTTTCGGTCAGTAAGTGCAATCGTTTTTCGGGTAGATTATGATCGTTATATAAATAATCTACTACAGCAGTGGCCAGATCGGCAACACCTTGTTGTTGAATGGCAATCGTTTTTATTACAGGTATCTCTTTGCCATCAGTAGTTTTTTCATGTACCAGAGTACGCAGATTGCGATAAAGTGTTTCTGCAGATTCTCTATCAGCTTTGTTGACCACAAAGATGTTTGCAATCTCCATGATGCCGGCTTTGAGCATTTGTACCTCGTCGCCCGCTTCGGGTACTAAGGCTACCATTGTACAGTCTGCTAGACCAGCTATTTCTACTTCACTTTGTCCTACACCAACAGTTTCTACCAATATGAGATCGAAAGGAGCATTTTTTATAAGGTCTGTTATTTCAATGATCTTGGAATTGAGGCCACCCAGAGCGCCACGAGTAGCTATGGAGCGAATGTATACATTAGGGTTGCTATAAAAATCTGTCATGCGTATACGATCGCCTAAGAGAGCCCCATAATTGAAAGGAGAAGAAGGATCGACAGCTATGACAGCTATTTTTTTACCTTTTGCTATCCAATAGTGTAATAGTGCATTTACCAATGTACTTTTGCCTGCACCTGGAGGGCCAGTGATACCTAGTACCCGAGCTTTCTGTGTGTCTTTTAGTTGCAACAATATATCTTCATACCCCGGTAGTTCGTTTTCTACATGAGTGATACCACGAGCCAGTGCTTTATAGTCGCCGGCTTGTATTTGTGAAAGAAGTTGTTTTATCTTGTCCTGCACTAAAAAGGCATTTTGTTCGTTATTAAAATTGATAACACATATTCGTGAGCAAAAATACTCTTATTGATCATAAACTGGTATCAAAAACAAACATCGCTCTTTTTTGTGTTATAGGGATGATGTCCGGATTTTTGGTTTCCAGAGTAGTATTATCTATATCTATGTTTCTTTTGGGTGTCACAGGGCTATGGGGTGTGCATCCTCGCAGGTGGTTCAAAGAGCGTTTTTGGTTAATAGGTATAGGCTGGGTGTGCATGTATGCCATTTCATATTTCTGGAGCGATAATATTCCCTTTTGGGGAGACCGATTGCAAGTAAAACTCCCTTTTCTCATCTTGCCATTGGCTTTTGCATTTTTGCCGGGATTTTCTTTAAAGCAGTTACGCATATTTACTGTATGTGTGGCTTTTGTGTTGTTGGGGGGAGTAGCTTATAGTTTATCATTTTACCTGAAAGATCCAGGTTCATTTCTGGCTGAGTATAAAGTATCACATGTGATCCCAACACCAGCTAAAAATGACCATATTCGGTTTAGTCTTACTATAGCATTATTTACTATATGGTGTGTTGGGTTTTGGCCACATTTAGTGTCTAGGGCTATAAAGTGGTTCATAGGTATCATTATTGCCATATTTAGTATATACATACATATACTTGCAGCCAAAAGCGGACTGTTAGTATGGTATTTTTCAGCAGCTGCTTTTTGTAGTTATCTGATATACAAAAAGCAAAGCCGGATAATAGGAATAAGTGTAACAACGGGAATGATCGTTGCAACATTTCTGGCTATTTCTTTTATACCTACACTTAAAGAGCGTATAGGTTATATGCATTACACCTATAATGTATACAATCAAGGAAATGTTTCGGGTGACTATGGAGACATAGGCAGAATAGTGTCTTATGATATTGCCCTTAAGGAGATCAAGGAACATCCAGTAATAGGGGTAGGCGCAGGTGATATTTTGGATGCCATGAAACAGGGATATGATAAATGGTATCCTCAAATAAAAGATGAACAAAGATTGGTACCTCATAATGAATTCATGACAGTAGCATTAGGATGTGGTATACCTACAGCTATCTTATTTTTAATTTGGGTATTGGCACCCTTATCATTAGTAAAACGCGGCAGGCAGAGTTTCTTTTTTTTCATTACATGGATGGGATTATTACTATCGCTGATGGTAGAGCCAATGTTGGAAGTGCAATTTGGCGTCTTTGTATATTTGTTCTTCCTGTTGTGGCAAAGACATACGCTATTGCATGAGCTACAATTACAGAAACAGGCTATTTAAAGAGTTAATTCATGACCAATTTTATTCCAATTTTTCCACTAAATATTGTTGTATTTCCCGGAGAACCTTTGAATCTCCACATTTTTGAGCCTCGCTATAAACAGCTGATAAAAGAGTGTGTGGCTACAGGTAAGAAATTTGGTATACCATCCATCATTGAAAAGACCATTGAAGAGTATGGTACCCTCATGCAAATAACGGAGGTGGTAAAGGAATATGAGAATGGCGAGATAGATGTGCGTACTCAAGGTATCAGTGTATTTAGAATATTGCAGCATATACATGAGATACCTGATAAGCTATATTCAGGAGCTATAGTCAGTTACCCGCCTAATATTACTGATGCGGGAGATTCTGAATTGTCTCGTAGGCTGTTGAGTGAAGTAAAACGTTTATATACATTATTGAATCTGGAAGAAAAATTCAAACTACAGGTAGGCAAATTTGTTTCTTATGATATAGGACATGTAGTGGGCTTATCAAAAGCGCAGGAATATGATTTGCTGGGTCTTTTCAATGAGCTGCAACGACTGGAATATCTGCGCCGGCATATGAATAAGATACTACCGATAGTAAAAGAGCTGGAACAGGTAAAAGCCCGTATCAAGATGAACGGACATTTCAGAGACCTTTCTCTGGGTGGATCGGAGATATAATATTGGGAAAAATATAGCCGATTTGCTATAAAGACTGCACAAATGCTCATATTATTTACTATTTTGTAAGCACTATCCTCATAAACTTTAAGTATGACAACAAGTATTTGTATCGATTGGGGCAATACCCTGGTAAAAACAGCTATTTTCAACAGTGGAAAACTGGTGGAATCTAAGATCTATTCGGTAAGCGAAGCAGTATCTGCTATTCAAAAACAGATAGCAGATCATAAGCCTGAGGCCGGTATTTTTTGTACTGTAGCAGATAGCCCTGCTGATCTGGAACAAAAACTGCAGCAGAGCTTATCGAAATATATAAAGCTGGATAGCAATACCCGTTTGCCAATTATGAATGCTTATCATTCGCCTGAAACCCTTGGTGCAGACAGAATAGCAATGGCTGTGGGTGCGCAGGCAAAATTTCCTGATAAGAATGTACTGATCATCAGTGCAGGCACTTGTATCACCTATAATTTTGTTCAAAAGAATAGAACATTCCGTGGTGGTGCAATATCGCCGGGGCTGAAAATGCGCCTGAAGGCCATGCACGAATTCACTGATAAATTACCTGAAGTATCGTTGGAAGGTGAATTACTACTTTTGGGATATGATACACCTACCTGTATGCGTAGTGGTGCTGTTTTTGGCATGACTGGCGAATTAGATGGTGTAGTAGGCCAATTCGAAAGCCAGTATTCAGATTTTAACGCGGTATTAACGGGCGGCGATGCCCCTTTATTTGCAAGCAGACTGAAAAGTAAGATATTTGCAGACCCTGACTTGTTAATGAAAGGGCTCAATCTAATTTTAAAATATAATGTGCCACAACTACGCTAAGCACTTTTTCCTGATATTATTATGTGTTGCAATAGGATATAAGTCTTTTTCACAAACAAGTACTACCAGTAACCCTACTTCTAATCGTGAGAATGCACCTTATTCCCGTTATGGTATTGGTGAAGACGTTAATGGGTCAAATACGGTGTTGCGTGGAATGGGGAATGTCTCAACTGCATATTCCGATCCTTATAGTGTCAATTCTGATAATCCTGCATCTTATGCGGGTCTGAAACTTACTACTTACGAAGCAGCAGGTACAGGTAGTGTGCGTGGTATTGACGCAGGTGGTAATAATTACCGAACAGGGATGGCTACTTTTTCATATCTGACAGTAGGTATACCTATGGGTAAGAATTTTGGTATGGCTCTGGGATTTCGTCCGCAAAGCAGAGTGTATTATCGAATCAATGATTCTTTAACTGTACCGGGCATGGGTCCAAGTATTTATAATTACTCTGGTGAGGGGGGATTGAATTATGCTTATTTAGGTTTTGCAGGTCAATACAAAGGGTTCAGTTTAGGTTTTAATATTGGTTACATGTTTGGTACTACGAGAAACTCGACAGTATTCCAGGCCAATACAACTGATTCAGGAGCATATGCCAATTCGTACAATACAGAGTATTCTCGTTATGATAAAATAGGTGGAATATACTGGAAAGCCGGTGCACTGTATGAAACATCATTGAGCAAAAAAACATTTTTACGATTGGGTGCAACGATATCTATTAGTCAGAAACTTAATAATTATAAAGACGACTACTTGATAGCGTATCATTACTCAGCAGATAGTATCTATCAGGATACCATAACAGCCAATGCAGCTGTGAAGGGAAATGTTACATTACCGCTTTCATTTAGTGTAGGCGCACACCTGGCAGGTATTGATAAATGGGATATTGGGGTAGATTTTACTTCTACTCAATGGACTCAATTCCGAAATTTCGGTAATCCGGATTCTTCATTAGTGAATAATTTCAAAGTGAATATTGGTGGTGAATACACACCAAATTCATCTAGCCGTAATAGCTACCTGCAACGAATTACCTATAGACTGGGATTTGTATATGGATTGGATTATGTGAAACTGAACAATACAGACATCAACTATTATGCAGTGAGCTTAGGTGCCAGTTTGCCTTTCAAGCGTAGTACAGACCGTATACATACAGCATTGGAATTTGGTACACGCGGTACTACCAGTAATGGTCTTGTTAAAGAAAACTTTGTTCGCTTCACATTAGGAGTTTCGCTCAACGACAGATGGTTCGTTAAACGCAAATATGACTAATACTATCTTTAAATACTATCGTAAACAACTCACCCGGATCGCATTTCCGGGTATTTTGTTTGTATGCTTTTCCTTATTGTCTTGTAAGAACGATCCTAAGGATATCAATGCATTGGTAGGGAAGAGTACTATGAGAGAAGATAGAGCAGAGGATGTAACATTGATATATAGCGAGCATGGAAAAGTAAAAGCCCGATTATTCTCAAAGGAATTCATACATAATGAGATAGCCAAGCCACCTTATTACGATATGAAGAAGGGGCTAAAATTTGAATTTTATAATGATAGTCTGACAGTAGAGAGTACACTTACTGCACTGTATGCTCGCTATTACGAACTACAAGGCAACGTATTGATACGTGATAGTGTAGTGGTGGTGAATAAAAAGGGTGAACAATTGAATACTGAAGAACTGGTATGGAACGAGCAATTGAAGAAGTTCTATACGGAGAAGTTTGTACGTATCACCACTGCTACGCAAGTGATGTATGGAGATGGCCTGGAAGCCAATCAGGACTTTACCTGGTATGAGATCAAAAACCCTAAGGGTATAGTAATGGTGAACAAAGAAGAAGTGCCTGCCCAATAACAACCCCATTAAATTGGTATTTTTACCCATATTTCTACCCTTTCATCTTTAGGGCATAATGTATACTTTTGTGCCTTATTATATATCCTTCCTTTAACTAACAGTTGTATAAACAATGAGAAAATTACTATTGTCAATCTGTGCTTTAGCCATGATGCAGATAGCACGCGCCGACGAAGGTATGTGGATACCTATGCTCATCGGTAAGAATTACGATGAGATGGCCCGCAAAGGTCTGAAACTATCAAAAGAAGATCTGTATAGTATCAATCATAGTAGTATGAAGGATGCCATCGTTCAGTTTGGCGGTGGTTGTACTGCTGAGATGATATCAAGCAATGGTCTGTTACTTACCAATCATCACTGCGGATACGATGCTATTGCTACCCTCAGCACAGTAGATAAGAACTATCTAGACAATGGTTTCTTTGCAAAGAGTATGGAAGAAGAATTGCCGGCACGAGGTGTGACAGTTATTTTTCTGGAACGTATGGAAGACATTACTGTAGATGTAATGAAAGCTGTAGGTAATGCAACAGGCGAAGAGTACACTAAAAAATATGATGCTTTCAAAAAAGAATTGGAAGAGAAAGCAGGAAAGAAAGGTAAATATGTAGCTAATGTAAGAGAGTACTTTAATGGTAATCAGTATTTTCTGATAGTGTATAAAAAATATACCGATGTTCGTTTGGTAGGTACACCGCCTAAGTCGTTAGGTAAATTTGGTGGAGACACTGATAACTGGATGTGGCCTCGACATACAGCAGATTTTTCAATGTTCCGGGTATATGCCAATAAGGACAATCAACCGGCAGAATATTCAAAAGATAATGTGCCTTTCCATCCTAAAAAGTATTTGCCTGTATCTATACGAGGTGAGAAAGAAGGTGATTATGCTATGATATTCGGTTATCCGGGTCGCACCAATCGTTACGAAGTATCTAAAGGTGTAGAACTGGCTATCAGTGATGTGAATCCTTCTATTGTAAGTATTCGTGATGCACGTTTGAAGATCATGCACAGCCATATGGCACAAGATAAATCAGTATATCTGAAAATGACATCTTCTTATGCACGTATTGCCAACTATTGGAAATATTACATAGGACAAACAGAACAACTGAAACGCCTGAATGTCGTAGATACTAAAAAGCAACAAGAAGCTGCTTTTGTAGCATGGGCTAAGGAAAATAAATATGATGCTTCTTTCATGAATGAATATGAAAAATTGTATGCTGACTATAAGCCTTATGCTAAACATAATATTTATTATACAGAATGTTTCCGTGCATCCGCTTTGGCACGTATGGGTGCGTTGTTAGATCCGCTGGATAAATACCTGGCTAAAGGCAATGACAAAGACTCTATTAAAAAATATGTAGGTAATCTGCAAACAGAATACAGAAGGCTATACAAGGAATACGAAAAGGGAACTGAAAGGGAATTGCTGTCAAAGATGACTCAGATGTACTATAACAATGTGCCTAAGGATCAATTACCTGATATATACAGGAATGTGATATTCAAAACTGCCGGGAGTGAGAAAGTTGCAAAGACATATAGTATTTATGTGGATGGTATGATTAAGAATACTTTCCTTACAGATACTACTCGTTTCAATGCTTTCTGTAAGAAACCAACTAAAAAGGCTATTGCAAAAGATGCCGTAGTTCAATACTCTCTGAGTTTTGTACACAATTTTACTAAGAACTATCAACCTAAAGTAGAGGCTTTCAATATGCAGAAAAAGGAACTGAGTAAGAAATATATACGCGGACTGATGGCTATGAAACCTAATAAGAACTTCTACCCCGATGCTAACTCTACTATGCGTGTTACATATGGTAAAGTGCTGAGCTATGAACCTGTAGACGGTGTGCATTATAATTATTATACTACTCTTGACGGTCTAATGGCTAAGTACAAACCTAATGACGAAGAGTTTGATGTGCCTGCTGATCTGGTAAAATTGTACAAAGAGAAGAACTACGGACAATATGCAGACGAAGATGGTACTCTGCACACTTGCTTTATCACTAATGATGATATAACAGGTGGCAACTCTGGTAGTCCGGTTATTAATGCTTATGGCGAACTGATAGGTGCTGCATTTGATGGCAACTGGGAAGCTATGAGTGGTGATATAGCTTTTGATAAAAAATATAAAAGGACTATAGTATGTGATGTACGTTATATCCTGTTCCTGATTGATAAAATGGGACATGCTCCAAACCTGATTAATGAAATGGATATACATAATTAATACATAATGTCAGTAATACTGAAAGCGGCTGATGGAAATCCATCAGCCGCTTTGTATTTGAATTATTTTATGCTATTATTTCTTAGGCCTGTTAGGATTGAATCTTCTTTTGTCAGGATTGCTGGCAGGTCTTATTGCATTAGGACGCGATACCACTTCTTTGTTTTTAGGCGGATTGATATGTACCATGCCTGATATACTCATAGGGTATGGGTGCGCCTCTACTACAGGTATTTTAAAACCTATCAGTTTTTGTATGCCTTTCAGATCGTCCATTTCTTCTTCATCACAGAAAGAGTAGGCGATACCACTGGCTCCTGCACGGCCTGTGCGGCCTATACGGTGTACATAGGTCTCAGCTACATTGGGCATCTCAAAATTAATAACGTGTGATAATGCTTCTACATCTATACCACGTGCAGCTATATCTGTAGCTACCAGCACGCGGGTCTTGCCATCTTTAAAATTGGTCAATGCTTTTTGTCTGGCATTTTGCGATTTATTGCCATGTATTGCTTCAGCATTGATACCATCTTTTATCAGGTCTTTAACAACTTTATCTGCACCATGTTTAGTGCGTGTAAATACTAATGCACTTTTAATATTCTTATCCTTAAGTATATAATTCAGCAGTTTCTTTTTATCCTTCTTATCTACAAAATACAATGATTGCACTATGGTCTCTGCAGTAGTAGATGCCGGTGTTACTTCTACTTTCTCAGGATGTACGAGTATGGTATTAGATAACTTCTGTATCTCAGGAGGCATAGTAGCAGAGAAGAAAAGTGTTTGTCTTTTTACAGGTAGGCGAGCCACTACTTTTTTTACATCATGTATAAAGCCCATATCCAACATACGATCTGCTTCATCCAGCACAAATATGCTGATGTGTTGCAGATTGATATATTTCTGATCTATCAGGTCTAATAAGCGACCCGGTGTTGCAATAAGTATATCCAAACCATGTTTCAATGCGGTAACCTGTGCGCCCTGAGGTACACCGCCGAATATCACAAAGTGTTTAAGATGCAGGTTGCGGCCATATGTAGCAAAACTTTCACCTATTTGTATTGCTAATTCGCGTGTTGGTGTAAGTATCAGGCATTTTATGTTCTTAGGGCCACGCTCTACATGTTCTTCTGTAAGTAGTTGTATGATTGGTACAGCAAATGCTGCGGTCTTACCTGTACCTGTTTGGGCACAGCCTAAAAGATCTTTCTTTTGAAGTATGATTGGAATGGATTGTTCCTGTATAGGTGTGGGTTGTATGTATCCTTCTGTAGTGAGCGCGTGTAGAATAGGCGCTATGATGTTTAATTCTTCGAATGTCATGTATTAGCTAAAAGTGAGGCTGGGCAAGTACTTTGGTAGGAACACAGCTGTGTAAACAATGCCCAAAGGTACTACTAATAACGTTCACACGTGTTTTTGCTAAAAAGATGACCAAAATCAGATTTCTCAACTGAATAATAAAGTAGTTATTAAGGAAAAGTGCCCAATTATAACCATATCAGACTCTTTCTAAAAAAAAAAATGATTTTTTTTTAGAAAAAAAATTCAGGTGCATACACCCTTTTTCCGTCAATTTAATTCTATGTATTCCCCAACATAATACATGATATTTATTTTTGTATGAATTAATGTTTTATTTGACTATACTCCTCTTGAGTGTGTTTATGTTTGATTTAAGTCATTGATATTCAATAGGATATGATATTCAACTGGTGCCTATTCCTAATATTAGTAGCGTTTTTATAAATTATTTATTGTATTACACCAAATCAAAACAATCCGCGCTTTGAAAGATTTCAAGCTTGAACTCTCGTTTGAAAACGGCGTGGAAGGAATCGTTGATTTGAAA
>JBAWXE010000064.1:0-16084 GCA_037144255.1 Bacteroidota bacterium
ATATAGCCGCGTGCTAAAAAATAATCATAATCTGTACCGGTAGCAGTAGTGTAATAATCAGCACCCGGAATTGCTTGACGTTTAGCTATGAGTTGGTCCACATACATGGGGGTTCTTTCCTGATTGTCAGTAAAATAAGTATAGAATCCAACTTTTTTAGATATCCAGCCTCTTATCTCTACTCCATGACTATTGGTAAGCAAGGTGTGTTTAGGATTGTCTTTTTCATATAATGCCTGACCTAGTATAACCGGATTGACCACCAGGAAAAAATCTTTGGTCTTTACATGTATCATATCGGCTTGTTTCTGATAAAAAGACTTCCATATAGCTTTCTTTGAAGGTATAGCACCTTCCTCATTTGGTACCCATTCACCACTTTTGGATATCATTTGGTCAATATTGTATTTATCTATTGAGGATAGGCCAATAGCATTAGAATCACGCTGTTGTGAAAGGAACTCCACCTGGTTTTTTCTAGAGATAGGTTTTATTTCTGTAAATATGATGTCTGATAGATGCCCACTTCTGGTTTCCAGTCTGTCAAGCATATTATAATCTTCCGTGCCTAACTGCAAATAAGTATTCTGAGCTATAACATTGCTTGCGCCTATAAGCAATAAGGTAGAAAGTATAGATATTTTAAGCATAGAAATGGTTTTCTACAAGTGTATGTGTTAAATTGCTACAAATTTAGTATTTATCTACAGGTATTATTTCAAATTCAATTATGGTGCCAATTTTAATAAAGAGTGCGACTATTTTAAATGAGGGTATTAAAAGCGTAAAAGACGTTTTAATAAAGGATGGACGCATTGAGAAAATAGGGAAAAATATTCAGGTTCAGGGTTCTTGTAAAGAGATTCCGGCCGAAGGTTTATACCTTTTGCCTGGTGCTATAGATGATCAGGTGCATTTTAGAGAACCTGGGCTGACACATAAAGCTACTATAGGTACAGAGGCAAGAGCTGCTGTGGCAGGTGGGGTTACTTCTTTTATGGAAATGCCTAATACAGTACCGGCAGCACTTACGCAAGAGTTGCTGGAAGATAAGTATAAGATTGCCTCGCAAACATCTGTAGCTAACTATTCCTTTTTCATGGGCGTAGCTAACGACAATCCTGACGAAGTACTACGGACCAATGCCAGAAAGCATGAAGTGTGTGGAGTGAAGATATTTATGGGATCTAGTACAGGCAATATGTTGGTAGATAATTATCTCACACTTACCAAGATATTTGCAGAAAGTGAATTACTGATTGCTACTCATTGCGAAGATGAGAATGTTATTAAGGCCAATAAAGAAAACTATAAAGATGCGAATGATGCATCTTTTCACCCCTTGATAAGAGATGTAGATGCGTGTTTTGAAAGTTCTTTTGCTGCGGTGCAACTGGCTAAAAAGCATAATAGCAGGCTGCATATACTACATATTTCAACTGATAAGGAATTGCAGCTTTTCAGCAATATGCTTCCACTAGAGGAAAAGAGGATCACTTCAGAAGTCTGTGTTCATCACCTGCACTTTACATCAGATGATTATGCACGCCTAGGTAATCTCATAAAATGTAATCCTGCAATCAAAGCGCCACAAAACAAATCTGCACTCTGGGAGGGACTTCTAGATGACAGATTAGACATTATAGCTACAGACCATGCACCACATACATGGGAAGAAAAGCTACTGCCCTATGCTCAGGCTCCATCAGGTTTGCCATTAGTGCAGCATTCCTTGTTGTTGATGTTGCAATATGTGAAGGAAGACAAGATCAGCATTGAGAAAGTAGTAGAAAAAATGAGTCATGCCCCCGCTAAGTGTTTCCAAATTAGCAACAGAGGTTATATACGAGAAGGGTATTTCGCAGATTTAGTATTAGTGGATATGAATAATACTACCACTGTTACTAAAGAGAACATCTTATATAAATGTGGCTGGTCTCCCCTGGAAGGTCATACTTTTCCGGCAAGTATCACACACACATTGGTGAACGGTAATATAGTATATGAAAAGGGGCAGGTTTTTGATAACTATAAGGGCCAACGTCTATCATTCCAACGATAATGCAGCATGATAAGACCACACTGAGTGACCTCTCTATATTTACCACAGATGGTAGGGATGTATTTAGTCTTATAGACCATACCACTACACAGTCTGGCAGAGATATGTTGCGAAAGTATATACAGCAGCCACCTGTGAGTTTTGTTGCTCTGCAAGAAATGCAAGATGTGGTGAAGTTCCTTTACCATCATTTAGATGTATGGCCTTCTGTCATTTCCAATGGTACACTCGTGATGTTGGATAAATATTTTGAGACAGCAGATGCCACTTCAGCACCTCCCTCTAGGTTCAATCTTTTGATAGGTTCACTTTTCTCAAAATTGTTCAATAAGAATGAGATTTTTTTTACTCAATTCTCACTTACTCATATAGCAGATCTTTTAAAAGGCTGTCAACAGTTAACATTGCTGCTAAAAGGTGGTGACCTACCGCCATTGTTAGAACGAGAGTTAAGAGCCATAGAAGATGAAATGCAACACAGGCTTACAGAGCAGTTGTTGCTAGTAGATAAAAAAACACCTTATAAAGAACTAGCTAAACTGAACTATAGGGTACGTAGAGAGATGAAGCATGCTATTTACAGGCTTATTTATCATTATTCTCGCTTAGATGCCTGGCAATCAATGGCAAGAGCTACTGTAATGAACAACTGGGTATTCCCCCAATTATGCGATGCTTCAGCTATATGTATGGATGCGAATGAACTATATCATCCACTATTACCGGAGCCTATACCGTATAGTATCAGTTTTGATCATCAAAAGAATTTTATGGTTCTTACCGGTGCTAATATGTCAGGTAAGACCACTTTTATGCGTGCACTGGGTGTTAGTGCTCTGTTAGCACATACAGGCATGGGCGTACCTGCAAAATCATTACGTATATCCTTTTTGCAAGGTATCATTACTAATATGCATGTAGAGGATAATTTAATGAAAGGAGAGAGCTATTTTTTCGCAGAGGTTCTCCGTATGAAACACACTGCTGAAAAATTACTTCAAGATGGTAATCACTTGGTACTAATGGACGAATTATTCAAAGGCACCAATGTGCATGATGCTTACGAATGTACCCGCGCTATAGTTGAAGGTCTTTTGCAACGTCCTCAACACATGATGATATTATCTACCCATCTATATGAGGTGGCTCAGCATTTTAATGACAGGAAAGATATATTATTTAAATATTTTGTTACCCAAATGGACGATAAGGGTAATTATCGATTTTCTTACAAATTGCACGAAGGCATATCAAATGACAGAATGGGTTATCGCATATTGCAAAAGGAAGGTGTAATAGATATGCTCAAACAACATATTGGATAAGCAAGGGTATTATATTTATAAGGTATTTAACACTTGTGGTCAAATAGACTGTGCTCAACTGCATTTTTACCTTTAATTTTGACAGTTCGTATACAAAGTAAATATACAGAAAAAGCAACAATTATAACTCATGAATGATTTTAGGCCCAATCGTTTTCAGGTATTACCCACAATAGTGAAGAACCTGATTATCATTAATTCATTATTTGCTTTAGCGCAATATGTTATCGGGCAGTCAGGCTTTGATCTTTCCACTGTTTTAGGTTTGCATTACTGGAAATCACAGTATTTCCATTGGTGGCAGATGCTTACTCACATGTTCATGCATGGTAGCTACGACGATCTGAATGCTACCATATTGCATTTGTTCTCCAATATGTTTGCCTTATGGATGTTCGGTAGTGTATTGGAAAATGTTTGGGGGCCTAAGCGCTTTCTTACCTTTTATCTTATATGTGGTTTGGGAGCAGCTATGTGCCATTTGTCAGTATTAGGTTATCAATATCATACTTTCGATCATGCATTCGAAATGTACCAGCAAAATCCAACTTTAGACCAATATATCTTGTTTATCAAACAACACAATCTGGAAGGCATTGTATGGAAGGACAGCAGTGGACATTTGGTCAATGGATTCAATGTCATAAGAGACATGTGGTCAAATAACCCTGCATCTAGTCTATACTCTAATGAGTCTATTTCAATGATACATAAGTACCAAAGCATGTCTTACAATGAAGCAACAGTGGGTGCTTCGGGTGCAGTATTCGGGGTTCTGTTTGCTTTTGGCTACTTATTCCCTAACATGGAGTTACTCATTTATTTTCTGGTACCTGTGAAAGCAAAATATGTAGTGGCTTTATATGCTATTTTTGAATTGTATGCTGGGGTTCGCAATTCTGCCGGAGACAATGTGGCACATTTTGCACATTTAGGTGGTATGCTTTTTGCATTCATTTTATTAAAGTTTTGGAATAGAAAAATGCACAATAGGTTTTATTAATATATTTGATGTAGGCATGAGAACAGAGTCAAGAAGGTCAGTTTCATCGTTTATCCCAGGTTATCACAGCAATGCTGTCTTGCAATTAATTGCTGCAAGTGGTGTTGGGTTCATACTATTCAATTTTATTAGGGTATTGATGCTTGTGTTTGGCAATGATGCAGCACAAGCACTCAATATCACTGTACCATATATAGCATTACCACAATTACATTTCTTTGCACAAAAGTGGTGGACCCTTTTTACTTATGGCTGGTCACATATGGGATTTTGGGAATGGCTCAGCAATATGTTCTGGTTATACTGTTTTGGCACAGTTGTGCAATCCTTAATAGGGCATAAACAGATCATACCAATATTTATTTACAGCCTTTTGCTTGGAGGCATATTTTATTTGATAGGTCAGTTCATTCCAGGTGATATTTTTCAGGCGCATACTTATCTGTTAGGTGCTCAGGCAGGAGTTATGGGTTTGGCAATTGCATCACTAACCTTAGCCCCCAAATACCGTTACTATATTGGCCCTAATTTTAGTGTACCTATTATAGCAGTTGTGACTATTTATGCTATATTAAATCTGATTGTATATATACCTGCACAGGTGCCTATGTTGTTTTTGGCCTTAGGTGGAGGCCTTTCAGGGTTCCTGTATATCAAACTATTGCGCAGTGGATATAGGGTGGGAGAATGGGCATACGATCTATTTGCACGTATGGAAAGAACTGTTACACCTGATGAACACAAACTTTGGCAGAAGAATAGTAAGAAACGTAATGATGTATTGAATAAAGTATACACACCTAAGAAGGGGATTTCTCAACAACGAATAGACACTATATTAGACAAGATCAATCAGCAGGGATATGAATCATTGACCATAGATGAAAAAGATGCTTTACTGCAGGCCAGTAGAGAGAATGACTAAAACTATTTGTCCACATTCCACCCCACAGTATGCGCAGGTTTGTCAGTTATACTTTTTTATTTGTCAACCTGTTGATGATAGGTTGGCTGGTATGCTGCTATACTGCTTCCTACACAAGCCCGGTTGATGTACGTTATCTGGAATTGTTTAGTCTTACCACCCCATTTGCTATATTCTTTAATGCATTCTTCGTAATTTTTTGGCTATTCACTTCAGGTAAGTGGAAATCGCTTTTATCTATTACAGCTATGGCACTTTGCTACAAGCTGATAATGGTTGTCTTTGCCTTTCACTTTTTGGGTAATAACGACCAAAGCAAAAAGGACAATTCCATAAAAGTAATGAGCTGGAATGCTCATGGGCTAGGTGTGTTCGAAAAGCACTATACTAAAGCTGCAGCCAATAAAATGATCGCATATATACAAACAGTAGATCCCGATATTCTGTGTATGCCTGAATTTTATACACGATACGATAATGCACTCAAACCACATACTACCGACTTTATCAATAATATTGGGTTTAAAGAGTTTAGGTTCAACCTCGATAATACTATTGGCGATAAGATATATTTGGGCACAGCTATTTTTTCAAAGTATCCTTTCACTAATTACAGAACCTATGTATTGAGTCAATACATCAATATGCAGCAATGCGATATGTTATTGCCTAATCAAAAGATGATGCGAATGTTCTTTATTCATTTGCACTCTTTTGGCCTCAGCGATCACGATCGTACATACATCGAGGGGCCTAATGCCACAGTAGATAGTGGACTGGAAAAGTCTAAATTCTTTATGAGCAAATTTGATATCGCTTATATCAAAAGAGCCAAAGAAGCTCAGCTGGCCATGAAGATTGTTAGAGAAAGTCCTTACCCTGTTCTCATATGTGGCGACCTTAACGATTTACCCGGCTCTTATACCTATACCACTATGAAAGCCTCCCTAAAAGATGCCTTTGTAGAGAAAGGAAAGGGTATAGGTCGTACATACAACCAGATATTTCCTACATTAAGGATCGATTATATATTTTATGATCCTTCATTTTTGCATATTATTGGTTATAAATCACCTTTTACACGCTTATCCGACCATAATCCTGTCATAGCTAATTTTGAATTAGTAGACAAGGCTCAGGACTAAGCCTTATTTTTGCCTTTTACTTTAATATATGTCAGAACTGTTTATTTATAATTCTTATACGCGTCAGAAGGAAAAGTTTGAACCTATAGTACCCGGACACGTGGGACTGTATGTTTGCGGACCTACTGTATCGGGCGAATCGCATTTAGGTCATGCACGACCTTATATCACTTTCGATCTGGTGTTTCGTTACCTCACTCATCTTGGTAATAAGGTACGCTATGTACGTAATATCACAGATGCAGGTCACTTTGAAGAAGAAGGACGTGTAGCAGAAGATAAAGTGAGTACCAAGGCCAAACTGGAAATGCTGGAACCTATGGAACTGGTACAGAAATATACCAATCTGTACCACTGGGGTATGAAGCTGTTCAATACCCTTGACCCTAGTATTGAGCCTACGGCTACCGGACATATCATCGAGCAGATATCTATGATAGAGACCATCATTGAAAAAGGCTATGCTTACGAGATCAATGGCTCAGTATACTTTGATGTAAAAAAATATGCCGATAAATATCCTTATGGTAAACTGTCCGGCAGAATATTAGAAGACCAACTAGAGACTACCCGCGACTTGGATGGTCAGGATGAAAAAAGAAACAAGGCAGACTTCGCATTGTGGAAGAGTGCCCCACCTGAACACATCATGCGCTGGAAAAGCCCATGGGGAGAAGGTTTTCCGGGATGGCATATCGAGTGTTCTGCAATGAGTAGTAAATACTTAGGAGAAACGTTTGATATTCATGGTGGTGGTATGGATCTGCAATTTCCACATCACGAAAGCGAGATAGCACAATCTACCATTGCTCATGATCATGCTCCTGTACGTTACTGGATGCACAATAACATGATCACCATCAATGGCAAAAAGATGGGGAAAAGCTATAACAATGTGATCAAACTAACTGAACTATTCAGTGGCAATCACCCAATGTTAGAGCAAGCCTATCATCCTATGGTAGTGCGCTTTTATATTTTACAAACACACTATCGCAGCACATTAGATTTCTCTAACGAAGCTTTACAGGCATCAGAGAGAGCATTCCGCCGTTTATGGGAGGCCTACGAAGTTTTGCAAAAACTCAATCATGCCGGTAATGTAGAAGCAAAAGATAGCTCTCTTGAAAAACAAGTAATTACTTGGTGCAATGAGTGTGATGATTTCATGAATGATGATCTCAACACTGCAAAGGTCATTGCCAATCTGTTTGAACTAGCACCTGTTATCAATAGTATGAAAGGTGGTCAGATAGCTATGGACGCACTTTCTGCTAATACATTCAAGTTAATTGCAACTACCTTCAAAACATATCTCGAAGATATTTTGGGTATGCAGGCATTGCAAGTACAACAAGATAATAAGATAGATCAGGTATTGTCTTTGCTTATAGAAATCCGTAAGGATGCCAAAATGCGTAAAGATTTTGCTACATCCGATCAGATACGCAATCAGTTGGCTGCATCAGGTATTATGCTTAAGGACGAAAAAGACGGTACAGTATCTTATACGATAGAATAAAACTTATGAAGAAAATATCAAAGATACTTCGGTACCTAAAAGATTATAAAGGCCAGATAGCTATTTACTTTACCACCAGTTTGTTAGCTATTCTGTTCTCGTTATTTTCCTTTACCATGTTGGCTCCTGTATTGCAGGTGCTCTTTCTGGGTAATGGTAAGCCTGTAGTAAGAGAAGGTCACGATTTCTTGACACTCCTTACCAACAAGGTTTCTGAAGTGGTCTTACATGCCGATAAACAAACGGCTCTTACCTATCTTGTTGTTATTCTTATTCTCTTCACTATTCTTAAAAACCTATTCTTATATATATCCCTATATATACTCAATCCCATACGCAATGCAGTACTGCGTCGCTTACGGGACGATCTGTTTACTAAGACACTGTCATTACCTATTGGCTTCTTTACTGAAGAGCGAAAAGGTGATCTCATCTCTCGTATGACCAATGATATTAATGAGGTGGAGCTTTCCATTATGAGTGTATTAGAGGTGTTTATTAGAGAGCCATTCACTATTCTGTTCACTATAGCTGTTATGGTAGCCATCAGCCCGCAAATGACTTTGTTCCTTGTACTCTTTCTGCCTATTTCCGGTTTTTTCATTGGTAAAATTGGTAAGTCACTTCGTCGCCATTCTAATGAGGCTCAAGAGCAGCTGGGTAATATGCTGGGCGTAATAGACGAAACTTTAGTTGGCATGCGTGTTGTAAAGGCATTCAATGCCGAGACGCATCAACACCTCCGATTCATGAACATCAATAACCTCTTATTTCGTGTTCGTAATCGTATAGCATTACGTCGCGAGTTAGGATCCCCCTTGTCAGAGACTATGGGCGTAATGGTAGTAGGGGTTATTCTATGGTATGGTGGCAGCCTTATTTTTGCCAAGGACACTACCTTATCTCCTGCATCATTCATTGCTTATATAGCCTTATTCACTCAGATCATTAATCCTTTTAAAAATCTGTCCTCAGCATTCTATAATGTACAAAAGGGTACAGCTGCATTAGACCGTATCGAACATTTGCTCAATACTGAAAATGCAATACAAGAAATACCTAATGCCAAGCATATCAAGAGTTTTGAAAAGAGTATAGAATTCAAGAATGTTCATTTCTCTTATGGCGAAAGGAAGATACTTAATGGTATAGATCTGAAGATTGAAAAGGGCAAAATGATTGCACTGGTAGGAGCTTCAGGTGCCGGTAAATCCACTCTGGTCGACCTGATACCTCGTTTTCATGATGTGACAACAGGAGAGATCTTGCTCGATGGAGTGAATGTCAAGGAATACAAGCTGGATGAATTGCGTAGATTGATGGGTGTGGTAGGGCAAGAACCTATCCTTTTTAACGATAGTATTTATGGCAATATTACCCTGGGCACCGGTGGTATGAGCCAGCAACAAGTAGAAGATGCTGCCCGCATTGCTCATGCACATAATTTTATAGTGCAGAAGGGTGAAGGGTATCAAACAAATGTAGGTGATAGAGGTAGCAAACTCAGTGGTGGCGAACGCCAAAGGGTCACCATTGCTCGTGCTGTACTCAAGAATCCTCCAATACTTATCTTAGATGAGGCTACATCATCGTTAGATACTGAAAGTGAGCGAATGGTCCAGGACGCCATCAATAAACTGATGCAAAACCGTACTTGTATTGTTATAGCTCACCGTTTGTCTACTGTACAACATGCCGATGAGATCATTGTGCTGGAAAAAGGTAATATCGTTGAGCGTGGCACTCACAATACACTCATGCATAATAATGGTGTCTATCAAAAATTAGTAGAAATGCAACAGGTGAAATAGTTGCGGTATATTTGTAATGATTTATTGCGTTAAACTCTGAAGGATGAAAAAGATATTGGTTACGGGGGGATGTGGTTATATAGGCGGTCACACTATCGTTGACCTTATAGAGAATGGCTTTGATGTGATATCGGTAGATGATCTCTCTCGTGGCTATATGGATATGCTTCGCGGCATAGAGCGTATTGTGGGTCGCCCGGTAAAGAACTATCGTGTAGACTTATGTAATCTGGAAGACACACAAGCTATTTTTATTGAAAATCCTGATCTGGTAGGTATCATTCATTTCGCCGCATATAAATCAGTACCGGAATCTGTAAAAGAACCGCTAAAGTATTTCCGTAATAATATCAATTCTCTTGTCAATCTCTTACAGTGCGTTGAAGAATATGAAGTACCTAATTTTGTATTCTCTTCTTCTTGTTCTGTATATGGTAATGCCACAGATCTTCCTGTTGAGGAAACAGCACCTTTGGCCGAACCCCAATCTCCTTATGCACGTACCAAGCAGATAGGCGAGGCCATGTGTCGCGATTTTCTGAGTCAATATAAGGATGCTAATATTTCTTTACTTCGTTATTTCAATCCTGTGGGTGCTCATCCTTCAGCTATCATAGGAGAAAGACAACCTAAACCGGAGAATCTGGTACCTGTAATTACCCAAACTGCTGTAGGTAAATTGCCTCAAATGCAGGTATTTGGTTCAGATTATCCTACACGCGATGGTTCTTGTGTGCGCGATTATATTCATGTCATGGATATAGCCAATGCACATACCAAGGCTTTGCAACATTTGCTGGCCGGTAGGAACAAAGAGAAATGTGAGGTCTTTAATCTAGGTACAGGTAATGGTGTTACTGTTTTGGAACTTATCAAGTCTTTCGAGAAAGTATCTGGCGAAAAACTGAATTACAAAATGGGGCCACGTCGCGCCGGCGATGTAGTGGCTGTATATGCTAACAATAATAAGGCTCGTAATATCTTGGGATGGGAGCCCAAATTCGACTTGGATACCATGATGGAGACAGCATGGCGTTGGGAACTAACCCTCAAAAAAGAAGCTGATAAGATCCGTCTTAACTAGCCTAGGTCTATCTCTGTATTATCCCCTATGTTCAAGCTTTGACTTAACCCCCTTACAAAGGCATCATTCCCTATTATAGAAGAGTGTAGCACTACTTCTTCCAATTCTGCATAAGATCCTATTATAGAGTCTTTGATAATAGAGAATTCCACAGTCGTATGTTCACCTATGGTAACATTCGGGCCAATGATGGAATTTCGGATATTGCAGCCTTCTGCAATACTTACCGGAGGTATGATAACAGTATTGTCAAATGTTTGTGGCGGAGTATATTCTTTCCCTTCAGTTTGTTGCTTCAGTAATATTGCGTTGGTAGATAGTAATGTTTCTTTCTTACCACAGTCAAACCAATTATTTACACGGAATGCCTGAAAGTGTATACCATTCTCTATCATGTTTTGCAATGCACTGGTCAGATGGTATTCCCCTTCTTCATCCGCACTGTTTGATAAGTGCTGATCCAATGCAGCGAACATAGATTTTGTCTCCTTGATGTAATAGATACCTACCATTGCCATATTAGACTTTGGTATCAGTGGCTTCTCCACTACTCTTAGTACTCTGTCTTTTTCATCTAGTTCAGCTACACCAAAACTCCTCGGGTCATCTACTTTCCTTACACCTATCTGCGATACATTACTGTCTAATATTTCTTTTACATTATAGTCACATACAGTATCGCCCAGCACTATCATTACTTCATCATTCTGTATGGCATCTTTGGTCAGCCATATTGCATGGCCTGTACCTCTGCGGTCATTTTGTGTTACTAATGTATAGCTGAGGTGGGGATATGTTTTGGCTATATAGCGTTGTATCTTCTCTCCTAAATAACCTATTACAAAAACGAATTCAGTAACGCCTGCTTCTACCAACTGATCCACAATTACACTGAGTATGGTCTTACCTGCAATAGGTATCAATGCTTTCGGTTGTGTATAGGTGAGTGGTCTTAGCTTAGTGCCTGCTCCTGCTACTGGTATAATGGCTTTCACGTACTAATCGGTTTAAATAAAACTATTGAAGCTGTGAAATTACTACAAAACCATTATTTAGTGCTCTTAGTAAGTAGTTTTTATGACAGAGGGGTACTAATAGCTTTTTATTTGGTAGTATTAGTCACTTTTTCAAATTCTTCATCTACGGGCTCCCAAAGTTCTACTTTATTGCCTTCAGGGTCTATTATATGTGCAAATTTTCCGTATTCATACACTTGCATGTCACCTATTTGAGTAATACCTTCCTTTTTCAATTCATCCAATAACCATTCCATGTTTTCCACACGCAGATTGATCATGAATTCTTTCTCAGATGGTGCAAAATAGGTAGTGCTTTTAGCAAAAGGACTCCAAACTGTAGATCCTTTTTTCTCAGGATGCTCCGCATCTCTCCATTCAAAATTAGTACCATATGCATCTGTATTGAATCCTAGATGTTTGGCATACCAGTTACGCATTGTTTCAGGTTCATTGCATTTAAAGAAAATGCCGCCAATTCCTGTTACTCTTTTATGTTGTTCACTCATGATGAATTATTAATTGTTAGATAAAAAAGAGGGTTGAATAGAGCGGGCGCATGTATGCACACTATATTCAACCCCAATTATACTACCGAAGTAGAAAAAATCTAGTCGTTCATTAATTGACCAAACTCACGCAAAGCTGCAATTATCGCAGTATGGTTAGTTACCATATCATTCCAATTGCCTGACATTGACTTTGCTTTATTGTACAGTTGGTGTTGTTTACTGATCTTAGTAGTAGCAGTTACATTAGTGTTTTTTGTGTTTGCTGCAGGTACACCGCCCATTTCTTGTTCCATGAGGAAAAGCGCTTTTGTCATTGAACCTTGTGCCCAAGCTTCGTTGTTACGAGTTATCGCAGCATCCACTTCATTGATCTTAGAACCAAATAATGTTTGATGAGAGATCTTTGGTGTTTCGCTGGCACTTACTGTAGTTGCAGCAGCATTAGCTTTTGTAGCACCGGTATTATGATTGGCTGTTGTTTGTGCAAAACTCATGTTGCTCGTAGCTGCAATTAGGCAGCATAATAATACAATACGCTTCATTGTTAGATTTTTTTTAAAGTTAAGTATTTTTTTCAAAATTGTTACGTTTCATTCTCTAAGACAGATGCACCCCCCCTATATAGTTGGGTCTTATACTGTAAAGATGGTGAATTTATTAAAAAACCCAGATTCAACAGTGGCCATTTTTTATCTATTGTAGCTATAGTTTCGTCTGCTGCTACTATTACATTCGGCCATGGGCGCTCAAATCCATCATATTTTTTTGTTTTACGTGTCCCATCTAGCCCCAGTATATTTTTTTTCTGACCGCCATAAAAATGGTCGCGCTTAGGGTCCAGATTGTTGCAAAACCGCCACAACACATCTGCAATATCATATACGTTCACTGTGCTCTCTACATATAATATAATTTTTATATTTTCAATTTCCTGCAGGTTACACAATTTTTGATTCAGTTCTTGAATATGATTTCCTCTGTTTTTTTCCACTGCCACAAAAATTACAGGAATTTCCCATCTGGCAGCTAATCGCTCATTGATACCAATTATTTCAGGGAATTGGGCCATGATATTAGAAACAGAAAAATTAGATGCCAGTTTGAATGCTTGAAACGGGGTACTGATCTCCTCCTCCCATTTTTTAGTCCCATCTATACACATCTTACCTCCAAAACCCATTTTTGAACAGCTATGGTCTAGTACATCCATTGGCCCCTGACTGAAGTAGATATCAGTAGCGGGGTTTACATTATCAAAAACATACTTGGCTAGCTCCTTATAATTTTCCAGTTTCACTTCCCCGTCTGTCAGTACCAGTATTTTGTTGAACATCATTTGCCCTGCACCCCACATGGCGTTCATTACTTTCTGCCCTTGTCCTGCATATTCTTTGTTAATGGAGCTGATGACCAAATTATGGAACACACCTTCTACAGGCATATGCATATCTTGTATCTCCGGTACCATGGTCATCTTTATAGGCGATAGGAAGATACGCTCTGTAGCTTTCCCTATCCAGGCATCTTCTTGGGGAGGGATACCTACAATTGTTGCAGGGTATACGGCATCCTTACGGTGTGTAATAGCTGTAACATGAAAGCGTGGGTACCAATCTGGCAATGAATAATAACCAGTATGGTCACCAAAGGGTCCTTCCCATATTAATTCTTCATCAGTATCTACATAACCCTCTATGATAAAATCAGCATCTGCGGGTACTTCTATTTCCGGTTGTGTGATACATTTAACTAGGTCTACTCGTTTCTTGCGCAGAAATCCTGCCAACATATACTCATCTACATTCTCCGGTAGTGGTGCAGTAGCAGAATAAGTATATACAGGATCACCGCCTAGTGCCACAGCTACTGGCATACGTTTGCCTAGTTTTTTATATTCATTATAATGTCTGGCAGAAACTTTGTGTTTATGCCAGTGCATACCTGTCATATCATCAGTAAATACCTGCATACGATACATGCCTATATTCCGTATGCCACTGTTGGGGTCTTTAGTATGTATAGAGGGTAGTGTGACGAATCTTCCTCCATCTTCAGGCCAGCATTTTAATATAGGTAGTTTTGATAGGTCAGGTTTTTCCATGACTACTTCCTGGCAGGCCCCACGACCATTGATCACCTTTGGCATCCATGATGCAAACTTGCTAAGTTGTGGTAACATAGCCAGCTTTTCCAGCATACCATGTTTAGGAGATGAAAGTTTTTTGAAAAGCTCTTCAATATCTTTTGCTACATCATCCAGATCTTTTACTCCCAGTGCCATGCACATACGCTTGTCATTGCCCATGCCGTTTATAAGTAGTGGGAATTCAGTGCCTGTATTTTCAAAAAGTAATGCCTTATTTCTGTCTGGTGTTTTAGACACACGGTCGGCTATTTCGGCTATTTCCAATACCGGATCTATAAAGGTTTGTATCCTCACTAATTCACCCGCTGCTTCTAATGCATCAATAAATGCACGAAGTGATTTATATGCCATGTAATATGATTGTGTAGTAATAACAACTTACCTACTAAAAGGTTATAGTCTCTGTCGGTAAAGGTAAGGTGCATCCTTGTATTACCACTCATAGCATAAAACCAAATAGTAGCCTTTATACAATGAGTAAATACATATTTTTGCAGAATGGCATCAGGTATTAAAAAACTATTAACTGTATTAAAATGGTCAGCAGCTTTGTTGCTCATTCTGATAGCTATTAGCATATTTAATTATAAGCACATCGTGTGCTATTTTGCCACCCTAAAGCCTGGTAGGGATATCATTGAAAACGGCATTCATAGGCAAGAAAATCCTCAAAATATCCGTATGGTAGACTCCGGCATCCATATGCTACATACTGGTGATATGGTATTACGTACAGGAGCAGATGCTACCAGCTATATGCTTTGTCAAATGAACCGCAGTAATAAGACCTATTCTCATTGTGGTTTGGTATCTATAGAAAACGGTTATCCCTTTGTATACCACTGCATAGGTGGGGAAGATAACCCCAACGAGCTACTGCGTCGCGATTCTGCTGGATTCTTTTTCTCCCCTGCCAATAATCTGGGTTTCGGTATTGTCAGCTTCGATTTGTCAGATACGCAAAAGAAAGATTTGAGTCAGGTAGCCAGACATTATTATATTCAGGGTATCAAATTTGACATGGATTTTGACATGAAAACCGACGATAAACTCTATTGCGCCGAGTTTATATATAAATCCATTCAACAAGTGACCCACGATAGCTCTTATTTTACCATGACCCATTTTGTAGGGCGTACATATGTAAGTGTAGACAACCTATTTGAAAGCCCACATGCAAAAAGGGTTTGTGAAATAAGATTTAAATGATATTTTTGCGCACCGTTAAACAAATATGTATGAAAAGAATTATTTTATCAGTTGTTGCTCTTGTAGTTATGGTAATGACCATCACAAGTTGTAACAGTAATAACCCTAAAGCATCTGCTCAGAAATTTCTGGATGGCTTGTATCATAACGAATACGAAGCTGCTAAGTCTGTAGCTTCTGATGATACTAAAAAATCTTTGGATATGCTGGAGCAACTAAGCCCAATGATTCCTGATTCAACTAAGAAAGCAGCTAAGAAACTGAAAGTGACCATCACCAATGTGAAAGAAGAAGGCGAAAATGCTACAATTACTTATACAGTAT
>JBAWXE010000065.1:0-15812 GCA_037144255.1 Bacteroidota bacterium
ACTAATAAAATTCTCTTAAATGAGAAGTCTTATTATTTTTATACAACTAAAACAAGGAGCATGGCTGCTATGTTCCAACATATCTAATTTATAATGACCCCGATCAGTGTTGTAATCATAACGCTTAATGAAGAGAAGAATATAGAACGCTGCATACGCTCGGTCAATAGGATAGCTGATGAAATAATTGTTGTTGATAGCCTTTCAAAGGACAAAACGGTATCAATAGCCGAATCTCTGGGTGCTAAAGTGATTTCCCAATCATTTTTAGGCTATGTAGCACAAAAGAATTTTGCCGCTCAACAAGCATCACACGATTGGGTATTATCATTAGATGCTGATGAGGCACTTTCTCCTGAGCTTGAACAAAACATCATTCAAATTAAGCAACAATCTAAGCACAATGGTTATCGCTTATGCCGTCGCACTAACTATTGTGGGCATTGGATAAAACATTGTGGTTGGTACCCAGATAAAAAACTAAGACTATACAACAGGAACAAGGCAACTTGGTTAGGTGAAAAGATACATGAACGCCTTGAAATGAATGATACAAACGATAGTGTAGGTGAATTGAGCGGAGACTTATTACATTACAGTTATTACACCATATCTGATCATATCAAGCAAATCGAAAATTTCACAGAATTAACATCCAGAGAAGCAGTAGAAAGAGGTAATGATGTAAATGTATTGATGATCATGATAGCCCCAAAATGGAAATTCTTTAGTGATTATATTATCAGACTAGGTTTTTTGGATGGGCTTGCCGGCTATCAAGTCTGTAGATTATCGGCCATGGCTACATTTATCAAATACAGCAAAATTAAACAATACGCAAAAAGCAAACGAGAAGGAAAACCTTACTAATGAAAATTCCACAAAATATTATCTTAAGCCGTACTGATAGTATTGGAGATGTAGTACTTTCGCTACCCTTAGCCAAAGTATTGAAATCACATTTCCCTGAAATGAAGATAGCTTTTATGGGAAGGTCTTATACACAACCAATAATAGAGTCTTGTATATATGTGGATGAATTTATTAACCTTAATGATTTTTTGAAAAGAGAAGTTCTGATATGCAAAAAGAAGCCAGAGGCAATATTACATGTGTTCCCGGTTTCTGCTATAGCTAAAAGAGCCAAACAATTATACATTCCTTTAAGAATAGGCACCACTAACCGGTTATACCACTGGACAACCTGCAATGAGTTGATACGTTTAAGTCGTAAAAAATCAGACCTGCATGAAGCTCAGTTGAATCTGAAGTTGTTAGAAACATTTGGTATAGAAAAGGAGTTCTCATTAACAGAGATCGGCAACTTATTTGGTTTAGAAAAGCTACAAAAGATATCGCCCGCTCTACTAACCATCATAAAACCCAACAAATACAATCTAATACTGCATCCTAAATCGCAAGGAAGTGCACGCGAATGGGGACTAGACAATTTCATTGCCCTCATCAATTTGCTAGACACTAACAAGTTCAACATCATCATATCCGGGACAGCTAAAGAAAGAGAACTGATACAGCCAATATTTGATGCAGTTGGAGATAAAGTAACAGACATTTGCGGATTAATGACACTAAGTGAATTTATTTCGTTTATTCACCATTGCGATGGGCTTGTAGCTAATAGTACGGGGCCTCTACATATTGCTGCAGCACTAGGCAAAGATGCTATCGGTATATATCCACCAATGCGCCCCATACATCCCGGCAGATGGGCACCTCTAGGCCCTAAAGCTCAAGTATTTGTGCAACATAAAGAATGTAATGATTGTAAAGGCAATGACCAGGCTTGTAAATGCATTATGGATATGCCACCTAAATTGATATATCGTGCACTAGAAGAAGCCCAAGAACAAAAAAGTAAAGCATCTATATAACAGACGCTTTACACAAAAAATCTTTCTATTTCTTACTTTCTATATTTTTTGCCCAACTTGATAATTTATCCTGCAATACAGATAATGGAACACATCCATTTTTCAACACCTCATCATGAAAAGAAGCAATATTGAATTTTGCCCCAAATTGTTGTTCATACTTCTTACGCTCTGCACTGATGGTCAGTTGTCCAATCTTGTATGATAATGCCTGTCCGGGTATAGCCATGTATCGTTCAATTTCTGTAGTAGCTTCCGGTTCAGAAATCCGCTCATGTGCTACCATATATGCAACCGCTTCTTCACGGCTCATACCCTTAGCATGTAAACCCACATCCACTACCAGACGTATAGCACGGTGCATAGCATCGCTCAAGTGACCGAAATATTGAAAAGCATTATCAGTATACATACCCATTTCATTGCCCAATGTCTCAGAATACAGAGCCCAGCCTTCGCCATAGGCACCATACCATAAGAATCTGCGAAATTTTGGCAAATCTTTATTTTCCTGTTGTAATGATATTTGGTAATGATGACCAGGAATAGCTTCATGCAAGAATAGTGTTACCATACCTACTGCATTGAACTTTTTTGCATCCAAAATAGGTACATAGAATATACCGGGTCGAGAACCATCTTCGGAGGCAGGGTTATATTCCGCACTGGCAGATGCTGCCCTGAATGCTTCTGTCTGGCGGATAGTAAATGGCGATTTAGGTGTATGATTGAATAGTTTTATCAACTGAGGGTCTTCCTGTTTTTTGATAGCCCAGAAACTATCGAGCACTTGCTTATCAGTACTAAAAGGATAGAACTTACAGTCCCTATTCAAATATTCAAAGAAAGCCTTCAAGTCTCCTTTGTAACCAACCTGATCTTTCACTTTAGTCATTTCTGTTTGCAGTCTATTTACTTCCTGCTGTCCTATGTTAAAAATACTATCTGCTGATATTCCTGTTGTTGTCCAATACCGAATACAATATTGATAATATTCCATACCATTGGGCAAAAAACTAATACCACTTGTAGATCTGGATTTAGGCATATACTCCTTTTCAAAGAAATCGTACAATTTGCCATAAGATGGTATTACCACACTATCAATTGCCTTTAAATATTCAGCAGTTAGTCTTTGCTTGTCTGCTAATGTAAAACTATCAGGTATCAATTTTATAGCACCATAGAATATACTCTCTTTCGCATCTTTTACGATCATAGATTTGAGCTGAGGCAGTACTTTCACTACTAATGTTTTCGGTAATACCCAACCCGTCTCTATTCCTTTGCGCATATTGAATATGGCGGTATCAGCCCATGCAGGTAGCACAGATAATCTTTTCAGAAAATCATCGTAATCCTTCACTGTTTTAAAAGGTTGGTTTCCCTGACCAGAGCCCAGCTGTGCCAGATCGATAGTAGGTGCCCAAAACTGATTAATAGGCATGTAATGCGTAGGGTATTTTAGTCCTTCTATGCTCATGTTCATTTCATACTTGAACAAGCGAAAACTAACTTGTTCATCAACATTCAGTTTGTTGGTATCAACTTCAACCAGCATCCCTATATATTTTTGGTAGAAACGTTTAAGGCTATCCCTAAAATTACCAGCTATTGTAATGGTCATTTTATCATTATATCGATAATCGCCATTAGAGGTTGCCTCCATTGGGAATAATTGCATACGTTCCTCCCAATACTTGGAAGCAATGTCTGAGAATTGTTGAGCCTTATTATTGTTGCTAGTATTCTTACAAGCATAGAGAGAACATAGACATGCTAATAATACTATGGATCGTTTCATTAAGTACATTTCAGGCAAATAAATATAATTATCAATAATTATCTATAACCCATATAGGGTTAATCAGTCTGTAAAAATGGGTAAATGTGCCGTTAATCCATAGTCAATTAGTTAATAATTGATTTTTATTATACACTTATTGGCCAAAATAAGTGTTGATACACTAACTTTGTAAGGCAAAAAACAATAGAATATATGTATCCTACAGAAATAGTGGCTCCAATGAAGGCTGAATTGACCAGCCACGGCTTTGCAGAATTATTGACCCCATCCGATGTAGATAACGCATTGAAACAGTCTGGGACATCCTTAATAGTGATCAATTCGGTATGTGGTTGCTCTGCAGGTACTGCTCGTCCTGGTGTAATAATGGCCATACAGAACGCTACTAAAAAACCGAATCAAATGCTTACCAGTTTTGCCGGCTACGATATGGATGCCGTAAAACAAGCTCGCACTTATATGCTGCCTTACCCTCCATCTTCACCATCTATAGCTCTGATAAAAGATGGCAAAGTGGTACATATGATCGAAAGACATATGATAGAAGGGCGTCCGGCACAAATGATCGCTGCGAACCTTATCGAAGCTTTTGAAACTTATTGCTAGTATTTTTTAAATATAAAAAGAGGTATACAAGCTATTTGTATACCTCTTTTTATTTAGTCTAAACTACTTATAATATTAGTAATTAGATGTAAAAAGACAAAATAATTTGCTTTATTCGTAAACTAATTCAGCTTTAAAACTTTGACCCCGGAAAAGATCATTATCATTACAGCCCCATCAGGCTCAGGTAAAACAACGCTTGTAAAGCGTTTATTAGTCGCATGTCCACAATTAGCTTTCTCTATTTCTGCTTGTACCCGACTACCTCGTTCTGGGGAAGTGCATGGAAAAGATTATTATTTTTATACAGAAGAACAATTCAAAAAACTGATAGATGAAAATGCCTTTATAGAATGGGAAATGGTTTATTCGGGTAAGTATTACGGAACACTTAAATCAGAAATAAGCCGAATTCGCAATAACAATCAATATCCTCTGGTTGATATTGACGTCCAAGGGGCAATATCTGTCCACAAAACATATCCTAAAAATTCTATTTCCATTTTCATAGAAGCTCCTTCATTGGATGTGCTGCGTCAAAGACTGATACAACGTGGTACAGAAACCCTTCAAAGTCTGGAAGAACGTATTGAAAAAGCTAAACTGGAATTGAAATTTGCCCCACAGTTCAATCATGTGATCATAAATAATGATCTTGAAACAGCTGCAAAGGATCTTATACAAGTAATAGAAGATTTCTTAACTCCATAATAGTATTTCTTAGGTTACAGAACATTTTTTATCTTAACGTATATTTTTGCAATAGCAGATGTATCCATATGGCTAAAAAGAAATTGAAATCAGAACTGATCCAAGAGTCTGATCTTACTGAAAATTTAAAGCTAAAAAAAGCTACACATATATCATCTACCAATGCCTTTTCAATCAATAATTTTTCCTTACAAGCTGTTATCATTGCAGTATTAGGCTTAATATTCTATTTCAATACTTTCTCTCATGAATATGCTCATGATGACGGAATAGTGATAGTAAAGAACGAGTATGTTTATTCAGGATTTGAAGGCATACCAAAGATTTTGAGTAAGGATGCTTATGATAGTTATTATACTCGATTGAATGCTCAAAACCAATTATCGGGTGGACGTTATAGGCCGCTTTCTATTGTCACTTTTGCTATTGAACAACAATTATTTGGATCTAACAAAATCGACATTAATAATATAGCTGCTACATATGGAGTAATAGGGCCTGAAGATGCCAACATAGTACACGTAATGCATATACGACATGTAGTGAATGTACTCCTATATATGCTGTCGGTAGTAGTATTGCTGTATTTTCTGAGAACAATAGTTTTCCCAGATGCTCCTATTATTGCCTTTCTTGCAGCTTTGCTATTCACCATACATCCTCTACATACAGAAGTTGTAGCTAATGCCAAAAGTCGTGATGAGATCATGTCATTATTATTCATTTGCCTTACTTTTATTTATGCATATAGGTATAAAACAGACAATAAAATACTAACACTACTTATCTCCTTGCTTTGTTTTTTTCTTGCTTTATTATCTAAAGAATATGCAGTTACAGTGTTGGTATTACTGCCTTTAATGCTATACTTATTCAAAGGATACTCTATTCCTAAGAGCTTACAAGCTGTACTTCCTTTCTTATTAGTTTTCATAGGGTACATGATGATCCGTATGTCTATAGTATCTATGAATGGTGAAGGAGATGACAACGAGATACTCAACAACCCATATGCATTTGTAACTACAGGGTCTCAAAAAATAGCAACAGAGATCGCTACTATGCTTAATTATATTAAGCTGCTGATCTTTCCCCATCCTTTATCTGCCGACTATTCATACAATCAAATTCCATATAAAGACTTTACTAATCCCATAGTATGGCTATCTATCTTAATGCATTTGGGCTTAATAGTATGGGGTATTATTTTATTTAAAAAGCGCCACGTATTGTGTTTTGCAGTAGCGTTTTATCTCCTGCACTTAGCCTTAGTATGCAATTTGATATTCAATATTGGGGCTACAATGGGCGAACGTCTCATTTATCATTCCTCTGTGGGGTTTACCATTATAGTCGCATATTTGTTATACAAAGGTTATGAAAAGATTAAGCCTGCATCTGTTGCTACAGGCAGTTTAGCGGTGTTTGTTTCTATAATAGTTGTCCTCTCAGGCTTTAAGACCATTACACGTAATGCTGATTGGAAGAATGATCATACTTTGTTTTTAAAAGATGTACAAACAGCACCCAATAGCGTATTGACGAATGCTGATGCTGGTGCTTGCTATATAGGAATGTCAGATCTGCCGGAAAATAAAAATAAACGCACAGATCTACTTAATAAAGCGATAGTTCATTTAGATAAGGCCATTGCATTACATCCCAAATTCACCACCGGATATCTTAATCGTGGAGTGGCATATTATGGATTAGGTGACATCGATAAGGCTAAAAATGACTGGCAATTATTAAAGCAATATTTCCCTTCCTACCCTACACTTCCATATTTAGATTCATTACTAGGAGCATATTACCTAAAAAATGGCTGGGAACAGTATGGCAAAATAGGTAAATTCGATAGTGCTGTGCTGGAATTCAAAAAAGGACTGGAAGTAGAACCTAGTAATGTAGATCTATGGTATAATATGGGAGGTGCATATTATACGATGAATCAATATGACAAGGCCATGGAAGCTTGGCAAAAAGCTTTGCAACTCAAACCCGACCGCGCAGATATCCAAAATGCATACGGATCTCTCAAAGCTATGATCGGTAACAAATAATTGCCACATGTTTTTCTTATCTTTGGTCGGTATGGATACTTCTCATTTGCTGTTATATTTATTAGGTTGTATTCTGTTAATGGGCTTTTTTGCTGGTATTGAGATCGCATTCGTATCCGTGAACAAGCTAAATATTGAACTGCGTAAAAAACAAGGATCTTTATCCGGGCGTATTCTTTCCCGTTTCATGGAAAACCCGGCAGAGTTTATTGGCACAAGTCTGATAGGTGTTAATATACTTTTGGTAATATATGGTTCTTTAATGACCAGACTTGCTGACCCAATACTGGCACAACTCCCTAAGCCTCTGAACTCTGAATATGTCCACCTTATACTCGATACTTTCATAGCCACAATTGTAGTACTTGTATTCGCAGAATTTATACCGAAAGCACTTTTTCGTTTCAAAGCAGAACAAATATTAGCATTCTTCAGTGTGCCTATATTGCTGATGTATCATATTCTATCTCCTTTAGCAAAAGTTTTTGTTGCTATATCAGAGTTCATACTTAAATATTTATTCAATGTACGTATTAAAGAAGATCAGACAGTATTTAGTCGTGTAGACCTTGAAATTTTTGTAAAACAAAGCCTACATGGCCATGGTAGCGAAAATGAAAATAGTAATGATGTAAATACAGAACTATTCGAAAATGCACTATATCTGGTAAATGTGAAGATCCGTAAATGTATGGTACCACGTAATGAGGTAGAAGCTGTAGAGATAGGTACCCCGATAGATGAAGTGCGCCAGAAATTCATTGAGACCAAATTGTCTAAAATAATTGTATATGAAGGCTCTATCGATAATATCTTGGGTTATTTGCATCATCTGGACCTGAATCGCAGACCCAAGAACATAAAAGAAGTATTGCATACTATTACGCCTGTACCTGAAGCCATGAGTGCAGTAGACCTTATGAATCGATTTACCAAAGAACGCAAAAGCATAGCTTGGGTAATAGATGAATTTGGTGGTACTGCCGGCATAGTGACAATGGAAGATGTATTGGAAGAGATCTTCGGTGACATCAATGATGAATATGATGTAGAAGAACATGTTGAAAAGCAAATATCCGGAAACGAATTCATTCTATCAGGTCGTTTAGAATTGGATTATCTCAATGAGAAATACCATTTCAATTTTCCGACAGATGAGTCTGAAACCTTATCAGGATACATTATCTCAAAACATGAGACCATACCTAAGATCAAAGAACGTATTTTTATTGATAAGTATGAATTTGACATTCTACTAGTAGGCGATACTCGTATCGAAACAGTAAAAATGAAAGTATCTAAATAATTACACACTACCTTTAACCAATTATAAAACCATTCTTTATGCCAGTTACACGTCCTTTCAATCTACATAAATGGATAGAAGATAACCGACATTTACTGAAACCACCTGTAGGTAATGCCACCATTTATAAAAATACAGGGGATTTTATAGTAATGATAGTAGGAGGCCCTAACAGCCGTAAAGATTTTCACTTCAATGAAAGTGAAGAGCTTTTCTATCAACTGGAAGGCGATGTAGTAGTAGGTATACTGGAAGATGGTAAGATAGTGGATATAGAGATCAAACAAGGCGAGATCTTTCTGTTACCCGCCAATACTCCCCATTCACCCCAGCGTGGAGAAAATACCGTAGGTCTTGTAATCGAAAGAATACGCGAACAAAGTGAAAATGATGGATTTATATGGTATTGCGAAAATTGTCATGAAAAATTATATGAAGAATATTTTAAATTGACAGATATTGTTTCGCAATTACCTCCTGTAATGGAACGCTTCTACAATGATGTAGAAAAGCGCACTTGTAAGCAATGTGGATCAGTAATGGAGCCACCTAAACCTAAGAAATAATAACAAAACGAATATCAGCTATTACTTAGATAAATGAATACAAACTGTTACTTTTGCAACAGTTATAAAACCAAAAATTATACATGGCACACGAAACACAGCAGCACTCTACTGAAAACAAACCTCGTACCGCTCTTACATCTTCTTTCTGGTTTGTTATCGTTCTTGTAGGTTTATTCATTGCAGCAGTTAATTTTGTTAAGGTAATGAGTAATTCTGAAGAAGAAGGAACCAAAACTGAAGCTACACACGAAGGTGCTGCTAAAGCAGAAGGTGAAAAAAGTGCTGAAAAACCTGCTGCTATGCAAGCTAAACCTGCTACTGCAGATACTGCACACGCTGCGCACTAATCTTTGCGTTAGTATCAATACTTATTATGCAGACCAATAACATTATTGCCATTACCGGTGCTGCCGGCTTTATAGGTAGTTACCTGACCGGATATTTGAACCAACTGGGCTTTCACCAATTGATATTGGTAGATGATTTTTCGGTTGAATCTAAAGTAAAAAATCTAATAGGCAAGAAATACCTGCATAAAGTACACCGCGAACAGTTCTTCGAATGGAATCAGAACCATCCTGATCAGATAGATTATATATTCCATCTGGGAGCTCGCACTGATACTACAGAAATGGATTATAGTGTTCATAAAAAATGGAACCTTGATTATTCAAAAGACATCTGGGAACTATGCGCTAAGGAGCATATCCCATTAGTATATGCTTCTTCTGCTGCTACCTACGGCAATGGCGAAAATGGCTATATTGATAACCACGATGTCGTTACACAATTACATCCTCTCAACCCTTACGGTCAGTCTAAAAACGATTTTGATATTTGGGCATTAGAACAAAAACATACACCTCCATTTTGGGCTGGTGTCAAGTTCTTTAATGTATATGGCCCAAATGAATACCACAAAGGTCGTATGGCCTCTGTTATTTTTCATGCCTACCATCAGATAAAAAAGAATGGCACTGTAAAATTATTCCGCTCTCACAATCCTAATTATAAAGACGGTGAACAAATACGTGATTTCGTTTATGTTCGCGATGTGGTAAATATGTGTGTGTGGCTGATGGAACAACAGCCTGCTAATGGATTATATAACGTAGGTACTGGCACAGCCAGAACGTTCAAAGATCTGGTAAATGCCATCTTTACTTCACTGCATCTGGAACCTAATATTCAGTTCGTTGATACACCTGAAGATATTCGCGATAAATATCAGTACTTTACTGAGGCTGATATGAATAAGATACGCAATGCCGGTTACCCTCATCCTTTCTATTCATTAGAGGATGGAGTAAAGGAATACGTTACTCAGTTTTTAGATAAAGAAGCCAATTATTAATTCTGGCTTACTAATGCCATCTTAACCTTTACTACTTCAAATTGTGGGAATCCCGGAGGACAAACAGCACCATTAAGTGCTCCTGTACCTTTGTCTTTGTTAGACAATATCACTGAATGTACAAAACGATCATCCAGATTTGCGTTCATTGGATAATTATCCAAACCAAATGAGAATGTCACTTTTTCAACACCATCTTGTGTCAATTCTTCAATTTGGTTATTTACAAAGAATACACCTGCTGGATCAGACATTTTTTCTGCATAGTTCACATTCAGTTTCTTGAACTCACCATTATCATCTTTCACTCTAAGTCTTCTCTTATATCTTACCTTGTAAGAGAAAGCACTACCGGAGATGTTTTCCCATTTCATTGCTGGACATTTACTACAAGACTTTTCTTCAGATTTTTTACATCCGGCACCACCTCTACAACACATACCATTAGGGCGATAAACATAATAATTCAGATTCTCATGAGGGGAAAACGATACATTGAAATTATCTACGTCGGCATATTGAAAGCGAGCCGGGTTAAAAATGAATACCAAATTGTTGCATTTATCTAAACCATAGTATACATACAATGCTTTACAGTCTTTACCTTCTGCATGTATGGTAGACATTAAATATTGCAGGTCTTTAGCATCCACTTCCAGACTCAGGTCCTTAATGTCTATTTCATCATCAGCACAACAGCTTTTGCTTGCTATCTTACAATTCTCAGCAAACATCTTTTGAGCACTAGCTACTTCTGTACTGCTTCTGAAACTGTTCTCCAGATCAAACGGGAATACATAATCCTGCCCGAAACTTACAGCCGGGAAAAGTGCCATTATCAATAGAATGTTACTAAAAAAACGCTTTACGAAAGTGTTGGTCATGATCATTTGAAATTAAAGCATGAAAATCTAAAAAGATTTATGAAAAAACAAGTTTTACCCTATTTTTATCATTTTTATCGATCCTAAAGATAGCATAAATATCGACATCTGTCGTCTCATTACTACTTAGCTTCATACTTCAATAATGGAGAACCCGATTCCTTCAGAAAATGCTCGTAAACCTTTTTGTCTGCAAAGCCTGCAAAAAATCTGTTCAGCCATACCGTCAGCTTTCCTTGCCCGGTCATTACCACGCTGCGTTTGCGCTTAGTGACTGCATCCCAAATGATCTCAGCACATGCCTCTGCACTCATCAGCTTACCTTCCTCCAATGGAGTTTCACCTTGACTATCCCCATCAGCAGCGCGTGCCACATTACGAATATTAGAGGAGGTAAACCCTGGGCACACCCACATTACATGTGTTCCTGTATGCAATAATTCAGTTCTCAATGCCTCCAAAAAACCCTGAATAGCAAACTTAGAAGCAGAATACCCTGTTCTAGCAGGCAATCCTCTATATCCGGCTATTGACGACACTCCTACTATCACTCCTTTATTTTTTAATATACTATCTAAGGCAAATTTGGTACAATATACCGTACCCCAAAAGTTCACATCCATTAATTCCTTAATAACACTCAGATTCACTTCTTCAAACAATGCCCGCATACTGATACCTGCATTATTGATCAGTACATCTACTCTGCCCCATTTCTCCTCTACAGCCTTAATAAACGATGCACAATCAGCCTCTTTACTCACATCAGCTTTATATAATAGTATTTTATCATTACTGATCTCTTTATAAGCAAGAGTGAGTTTATCCATACTTCTAGCACATACAGCTACTTTGGCTCCATTTTTCAAGGCTCCCATAGCCAGTGCTGCACCTATACCCGAAGATGCACCTGTAATAACAACTATTTTATTATCAAAATTCAACATAAGTATGTTTGTTCAACAAAGTTAATAGTTACAAAATATCATGTGCCGAAATAAATAAGAATACCCTTTATTTTGCACTTGGGAACATCATTTCCCATAAAACTTAACATACAAACCATCCACCCCAAACAACCAGAACGATTTATGAAAGTAATGATCATTATGGGCTCTCAGAGCGACGAAAGTGTAATGAAAGAATCTCAGAACTATCTCAATCATTTCGGCATAGCCAATGACATGATTGTAGCATCTGCACACCGCAACCCTGATAAGGTACGCGACCTTATGGTTAATGCCAAAGCCAATGGCTATGGTGTTATCATTGCCGCAGCAGGTATGGCCGCAGCTTTACCCGGTGTTTGTTCAGCTTATACTTCTTTACCTGTACTTGGCGTGCCTTTAGATGGTGGCCTTCCTGGTGGTATCGATGCCCTCTATAGTATAGTACAAATGCCTGCCGGATTACCTGTAGGTACATTGGCCGTTGGCAAGGCAGGTGCTCGCAACGCTGCAGTATTGGCTGCTCGTATTTTGGCACTCAGTTCAGAAAGTATTGCACACAGTGTGGAAAAGTTTAAGCAAAATGAGTACCGTATTTAAGATTACTTAACATCGTTTGCTGTTATTTATTCTTACATTTAGTATGTACTCTAACTTATAAATTATACGCACTTTGACTGAAGCGATCATCAACTTAGAAACTATCAACCCGATCGAATTTTTCGGGATCAATAACAGCAAATTCGATATTCTCAAACGGAGATTCCCTTTACTGAAAATACTTTCTCGAGGCACACAAATAAAACTATCAGGCCAACCTGACGAGGTAGCTGCTGCGCAAGGTAAGATCGCTCAGGTCATCAAATACCTGGAACGTAATGGACATCTGTCCGAAAATTATTTTTCACAGATACTCGGTGATGAAGAAACCGGCGAATCTGTAGTAGAAGATGTCAACAATAACGACATTCTCGTTTTCGGACCTAACGGTAAGGTGATCCGTGCAAAAACTGCCAATCAAAAACTGATGGCTTCTGTTTCAGAAAAGAACGACATCATTTTTGCCATTGGCCCTGCTGGTACCGGTAAAACCTATACTGCTGTAGCTTTGGCTGTTCGCGCATTGAAGAATAAAGCTGTTCGTAAGATCATCCTTACTCGCCCTGCTGTAGAAGCTGGTGAGAATTTAGGCTTCCTGCCTGGTGATCTGAAAGAAAAGATTGATCCATACTTACGCCCTTTGTACGATGCATTGGATGATATGATACCTGCCGATAAGCTCACCTATTACATGACCAATCGTGTCATTGAAATAGCGCCTTTGGCTTATATGCGTGGTCGCACATTAGACAATGCATTTATCATTCTCGATGAGGCACAAAACGCAACTGATCTACAGATCAAAATGTTCCTGACTCGTATCGGTGCTTCTGCTAAGGCCATCATTACTGGCGACCTTACTCAGATAGATTTACCTAAAAATCAGAAATCTGGCCTTATAAAAGCAACACGTATTCTTCGTGATATTGATGGTATAGCTCATGTGCAACTCGATGAGGCCGATGTAGTTCGTCACCGTTTAGTGAAACACATCATCAAGGCTTACGATAAAGAACAAGCCATTGAAGAAGAAAGAGAATCTCAGCCCTACAACAGAGCTAATAAGTAATTATTATCTACTTCAATAACATTAATGCTCATGTAAAAATGCAATCATATTTATCCCATAAAATACCAGCACCCGACTCTTTACAGAGCCGGGTGCCGATAACATGAAAATACCACTCCTTCTAATTCATATGTATGAAAAACTGCTCTTTATTTCGGCGCACTTTTTTGGCTCCTAACAATTTATCATTAGCGGCATCTCTATAGCCTAGTGCCAGTATCGCCATACTACGTAGCCCTTTTTCTTTCAGTCCCAATAACTCATCCATACCTTTATTATCAAAACCCTCCATAGGAGTAGCATCTACTTCTTGTAGTGCAGCTGCAGAAAGCCCTGTACCCAGTGCTATATATGCTTGTCTTGCCAACCATTGAAAAGTTTCTTCCGGAGTTTCTCGTTTCAACTTGCCTTCCAGCATTTCTCTGTATTGTTTCTGAGTGTCTATACTTACTCCTCTTACTTCAGCTACTTGGTTGAAAAAATCATCCATGCGTTGTTTTGTGATACTATCCCATACTGCAAATAATAACAGGTGCGATGCCTCTGTTATCTGTGGCTGTTTATATGCCACTGCCGACATTTTCTTACGCAACTCTGCATCTTCTATCACCAATACATGATAGGGTTGCAATCCCATAGACGATGCCGACAATCGTATGGCTTCCATGATATTATCTAATTTTTCTTTCGGTACTTTCTGGCCGGTCATGCGCTTAGTAGCATAACGCCAGTTCAATTGTTGAACGAGGTCCATTATTATGTTTGTTTAAAATGAAATAAATTACGCGAGTGCAGACTTATATGGTACTCTCATACTCTGGTAAGAGAAATAGGAGACCATCAGGAGGAATATCAGTATCAAAGATAAGGTTAATTCCACACACAAAAAAAGACACTAATGATAGTAGTGTCTTTAAACAGTTGATTTGATATTATTAGCTAGAACGCAGTAGCCACCGATTCTTTTTCCCATTGCTGTATCTCCTTTTCCAGCAATTGCATTTTATCTCGCATACGGGTAATGGCCGCCTGCCCTAGTGGTAATCTTAATGGTGGGTTTTCACTCTTTATCACTTTGATGATAAGATCCGCTGCTTTATCAGGGTCTCCGGGTTGCATGCCATCATACCCGTTTATCTCTTTGATCATTTTACCGGCTATACTATTCGTATACTCATCCATCACCTTGGCACTTCTGATGGCCGATGCTCCGGCCCATTTGGTACGGTATGGCCCGGGCTCTACTATCGTTACTTTGATATTGAAACCTGCTACTTCATGAGATAAGGCCTCACTAAAACCCTCTAGTGCAAACTTGCTGGCATTATATAAACCCACACCTGGTGTACTTCTAAAACCTGCCACAGACGATACTTGCACTATATTACCCCCTCCAGCACTGCGCATATGTGGCAATACCTCTTGTGTAAGCCATAGTGGTCCGTAGAAATTGGTTTCCATCTGGTCTCTGGCTTCTTGTTCATTCACTTCTTCTACCGCGCCAAACAATCCATAACCTGCATTATTCACCAGTATGTCTATACGTCCGTATTCTTGTATGGCCTTGGCTACACCTGCTTTCACCTGCGCTATATCAGTCACATCCATTTGTATGCCCAGCGCCTTACCACTATATGTGGTATTAAATTCATCTACCTGCTCTGCTTTACGCATAGTACCTATCACCACATCTCCGCCTGCTATTATATGCGCTGCCAATGATTTACCAAATCCGCTCGACACTCCCGTTACTAACCATATCTTCTTACTCATACATCTAAATTATTTTTTTAAAATTCTACACAAATGTCCCTCACGCAAATGGTTCTTTGTATTGTAAATATAGAATGTCATATCAATTACTTCTATACCCCTAACCTCACCCACAATAATTCGATCAGGCCTCATGCGCAGGGTATTTTTAACCAAAGAACGCTGACTAATCTCGCCCTTGCCCTCAATATTGGCGGGCCTTGTTTCCAGACGAACTACATGAGGCTGTTG
>JBAWXE010000066.1:0-15793 GCA_037144255.1 Bacteroidota bacterium
GCTCCAAAATGGGCTTTATATGGGGTTTTATCCTTCGAGAAGCGCACATCTCTGAAAATTCGGTAGATACAGTCTTTTGGCTTCTGTCCCTCTAGTGCTGGCTCTATAGGCCCCATTTGCCCTAGTAGCTGCCCCACAAAGAGCTCCATATCTGCTTTACTGGCCTCATAGGCATCTCTTTGCTTGTCAAACCAGTCTTTATTATTGTTTTTGCCCAGCTGAGTCAGGAATTTCAGTGTAGATGCTTGTAACATGGGATTTATGTTAAGTTTTTGAGAAAAATCACCTAAAACGAAAATACATATTCTATTGTTACTCACCGAATGTCAATGCTGGCTTATTTATATTTATCTTTGAACCCGCCTGAGGATAATGTAATTCTCAGACAAACCAATCAGATATTAATGAAACGTTTAGCCATTTTGGGTTCAACGGGCTCTATAGGAACACAGGCTCTCGATGTGGTAGCATCCCATCCCGATCTGTTTGAAGTAGAAGTGTTGAGTGCGCATAGTAATGCAGGTTTACTGATAGAACAAGCAAAAAAGTTCCAGCCAAACGCTGTAGTGGTTACAGATATTACCAAATACAATTTTGTAAAGGATGCGCTGAGCAACCTGCCTATAAAAGTATTTTCAGGATCTAAGTCTTTATCAGAGGTAGTGCAGTGGGATACTGTAGATATAGTGCTGGGTGCCATAGTGGGTTTTGCTGGTCTGCATTCTATACTTGCAGCTATAGATGCTGGTAAGCGCATAGCATTGGCCAATAAAGAAACTTTAGTAGTGGCCGGATAACTGGTGATGAAGCGCGCTATAGAAAAACGTGCACATGTCATCCCTGTAGATAGCGAACACTCTGCCATATTCCAATGTCTGGTAGGCGAGGAGCCTGGCAAGGTAGATAAAGTGATACTTACAGCTTCCGGTGGTCCTTTCCTGGGTCGCAAATCCAATTATCTGGTGAATGTAAAAGCCTCACACGCTTTACAACACCCTAACTGGACAATGGGTGCTAAGATCACCATAGATAGCGCCACCCTGATGAATAAAGGTCTGGAAATGATAGAGGCTAAATGGCTCTTTGGTCTTACTAACGAACAGATCGACGTGGTCATCCATCCTCAGTCTATCATTCACTCTTTTGTAGAATTTACAGATGGCTCTATGAAGGCGCAATTGGGCTTGCCGGATATGAAATTGCCTATACAGTACGCATTATCATTCCCGCACCGTATCAGCAACGACTTCAAGCGTCTGGATTTCAAGGATATACCAAAACTTACATTTGAACCTCCTGATTATAAAACTTTCCGTAATCTTGCACTCGCAAAAGACTCGATGTACCGCGGTGGCAATGCACCTTGTGTGCTCAATGCTGCCAACGAAATAGTGGTACACGCGTTCTTGCAAAACAAGGTGGGCTTTGTAGAAATGAGCGAAATGATAGAAACTACGCTGGAACGTATTCCTTTCATCGAACATCCTACGCTGGACGATTATGAACAGAGCGATGCTGAGGCTCGTATCTGTGCACAAGAGCTAATTAAAAAAGGCCAACTGTCTTATTAAACAATTTACATTCATTACATGCAACTGAACTCTGTTCTATTAATATCCGGTGGTGCTGTACAAGCATTACAATTGATCGCAGCATTATCTATACTCATTTTGCTGCACGAATTCGGTCACTTCTTCTTCGCTCGTTTGTTCAAAACAAGGGTAGAGAAGTTTTATCTGTTCTTCGATTTTCTGTTCCCATTTTCGGGTCTGCTCAATTTCTCTCTCTTCAAAAAGAAGAAAGGTGATTGCGAATATGGTATAGGTTGGTTTCCGCTGGGTGGCTATGTGAAAATAGCAGGCATGGTAGACGAGAGCATGGACAAGGAAGCTATGGCACTACCTCCTCAACCATGGGAGTATCGTTCTAAAAAACCATATCAGCGCCTATTCATCATGCTGGGTGGTATTATTATGAATGTGCTGGTAGCTATGGTGGTATATGCTGTGATATTTGGCATCTGGGGCGAAGATTATATGCCTACACAGAGTGCTAAGTACGGTATCATGGTAGATAGCCTGGGGCAAAGCATGGGCTTGCGTAATGGTGATATGATAATTGGTGTGGACGGTAAAGCAGTAGAACGTTTTAACAAGATACCTCTGGAGATCATATTCAGCGAAAAACCTGTGATACAAGTGAATCGTAATGGTCAGAACATAGATATTACAGTGCCGGATGGTTCGATTCGTAAGATATTGAAGAGTCAGAGAGGTGGTTTCATGATGCCTCGTGTACCTGCAGTAATAGGAGATGTAGCTTCGCACAGTATTGCAGATAATATGGGCATGAAAAAGGATGACAGTATCATAGCTATGAACGGTCAGCCTGTGAGATTCTACGATCAATTTGATTCTGCTAAAAAAGCCACTTTCGGAATGCCTCTGACTATAACAGTAGTAAGAAATGCACAGACAGTAGAGTTGAAAGGCATGATTCCTAAAGACAGTACTTTGGGCGTTCATTCCGAAGACCCTGCTCGTTATTTCGATTATAAGCACATTAACTACGGCCCCATCGCTGCTGTAGGCAAAGGCGTTACATACACTTACGCTCAGTTTGGTTTTTACTGGAGACAATTCAAAATGATATTCACTTCTAAAGAAGTAAAGACCAGCGAAACATTGGGTGGAGTAGTGAGTTTTGGTAAATTATTCTCTCCGGTATTCGATTGGCACGATTTTCTTTCATTGCTGGCATTCGTATCTATCATACTGGCCTTTATGAACTTGCTCCCTATTCCGGGCTTGGATGGTGGCTATGTCATCTTCCTACTATTCGAAATGATAACAGGCAGAAAGGTTAGCGATAAGGTAATGGAATATGCTACCACTGTAGGATTGATACTACTGCTTACCCTCATGGTTTATGCTAATGGTCTGGATATATTCCGTCTATTCAAGAAATAAAAACTAAGCCGTTAATATTAACGGCTTAGGTAATTGCTTGTTATTGGTGGAAAATCGTTGGTGTCATATCTAGGTATGATATACCTGTTAGCCGGATTTCCGTCATAAGATTTCACTTCGGTAGTAAAGGCAAATTCAAATCCATGCTTCTTCAATAATGCTATTGAGGTGTCGTTATATGACCCGAATGGATAACAGAATGACAGCATCTTTTGTGCTGCCAGGCTTTGTATGAATGATTTAGAGGCCAGAACTTCTTTTTCTTGTTCTTCTTCGTTCATCTTGCCCATCCAATAATGACGCAGCCCATGGCCACCTATATGCATACCTTCGTCTATCATCATGTTCAGCTGATCGGTAGTGCAATAGAAATCTTCGAATAGTGTTTCATGATCTATCTGTACATACTTCTCCAGTAGATAAGTGATCAGTTTCTTTCTATGATCTTCCGGCAGCCCAAACTGTAAGGTCTTTTTGATGATCTGTACTTCCTTTGTATCAAAGCGTGAATCGAATGTATAGCTATTCACCAGTGCCTGAAAACTCTGAGGTAGTACATCTTTGTTGGCACTCATGTATAGTTCTATCTCATTCACATACTGCGGTATGCGCAGATCTTTGGTAAGTAGTACATGTATAGAGTTCACATCCAGCAGATGGTGTTTGCCTTTGGCATAATAGTCAGGCACATAGAAGAGCCCTTTCAGATTTTCCTTTACCAATATAGGCAGTACATAACGGAACATATCTGAATATCCATTGTCGAATGTGAGTAAGACAGCGTTCTCAGGTAGTTGGGTATTGTTCTGAATGTGATCATGCAGTAACTGATGATCGATGATGGTAAAATTATTTTTGAGATAAGTTAATTGGTCGCGAAATTCCCTCACGTCCAATCCTTTGATCCCCTTAAAATGTGTGCGGGTCAATGGTCTGATGTAATGATACTTGATCACTTTCATAACATGTAGTTTTTTTAGTTAGAACAGTCCTTAAATATCTAGTCCTTCTGCTTCTCTAATAATGTATTAGAGACTATCAGTTAACACATACGGTTAGGTCTATGTTGCCGAAACTAGGTGTTTAAACAAATATAGAATAATATGGCATTGAGGTAAATGACTATTCTCATATAAATAGTCATGAAAAACTGTTATTAAGTTTAACAGGCTTTTGAGAACTTATTTCGTAAATTTGCGTAGCTCTTTGATACATTACGATGCCCGGGGCCGACTGGTTTTGACAGCATAGGGCAGGGTAAGTAAGCATGTCGTGCGTTGTGTAATTAGCACGTAAATCTGAATGCTCAAACCATAAATGGCGAATATTCTTACGCCATGGCTGCCTAATCAGAGATTAGTGTAACCATCTTGGCCGCAAACCGGCTTTTGCCTGTTGCCGCTGTTGCCGCCTAACTCATCCTGCAACAGGATAGGCTCACTCTCGCTGTGCGGGTGGGATGAAAATCATAGCAGATAGGAGTAAGGTAAGTTTGTCCGGTTCTAGCCTTGCTCCGAAACACGATTCCGGAATACACATGTAGAAAGCTTATTGGGCATATGTTTGGACGCGGGTTCGACTCCCGCCGGCTCCACATTTCTCCACTTAACAGGGTTCCGCCACCCCCACACCAGGGCAAAAAACGGAACCCTTTTAAGCAGGATAAATGATCACCGATCAGAACTCAAACCCTTATCCAAAGGGCATTCTGGCGGCACTTACAACAACCTTTTTTCAATCCTTTTATATACTGGCATATCTATGTTCGGTTTGTTGGCGATACCAATAACCAGGCTAAAATAAGTGCCAGATTTGCTACACCTGTTACTGGTGGTTACGTTTATGTAGCATATTTGGCACAGGATTCTCCGAAACGCTGATGAACATTGACTTTGAAGTGTATTTCAAATTCAAGCATATGAGCGTAAAACTAACATTCTGGGTTAGACCCAGCCAAAAGAACACACAGAACCGTGTTCCAATTTATTTGCGTATCCAGCAGGATAGCAAACGTTCTCAATACTCCATAGGTGAGTACATCAACCTTAGCCAGTGGGATAAGAAAGCGCAAAAGGTAAAAGGTAACACTGTTGAAGCACAGGCTATGAACAGCAAGCTCGATACCCTTAAAGCCAGGGCGTTGAAGATATGCAATGAGCTATTATTATCTGGTGAACCCTTCAATGCTTTTACCGTAAAGGATAAACTGGTAAATGGTCTTACAAAGGCTATGACCTTTGATGAACTGATGAATGAGTACATTGAAAAGATGAAGACCCTAAAAGGTAAATCCTACTCCCAACCTACCATCATTAAGTACCGTAATACTCAGCTACGGATCAGTCAGTACGTAAAGAAGCGATATAAGCGAAACCATGTGTTGTTGTATGAACTTGATTACGACTTCATTGATGGTTTTGAAACGTTCCTTAAAGTTGAATTTGGCAACTCAAATACAACTTGCGCTAAACACTATCAACGTGTATCAAGAGTTGTGCGCATAGCATTGAATAAAGGATATATCAACCGTTTCCCATTTGGAGAGTATAAACCCAAAATTGATAAAACGGAATTGGTATACCTTACCTACGAAGAGGTAAAGAAAATTGAAGCTAAGGTGTTTAGTGTTCCTCGCCTTGAGATGGTAAGAAAAACATTTTTGTTCACCTGTTATAGTGGGTTGTCGTTTAAGGAAATGGAAAACCTAAAGCCAGAAAACATTATTACATCTGATGGTGAAGTTTTCTGGTTGAGTATGACAAGGCAAAAAACCAAAAGACCCTACAAGGTGGTTTTACTACCACAGGCATACCTGTTGATTCAGGACTTACAGGTATACAAAACCAATATACGTAAGGGCATGTTACTACCAATAATCTCAAATCAAAAGTACAACACTTATTTAAAGGAAATTGCTGATCATTGTGGTATACCCAAAACGATTACCAGTCACGTTGGCAGGAAAACATTTAGTATCGGTATTGCATTGCGATCCTCTGTAAGTATAGAATTACTCAGCGCATTATTGGGTCATTCTTCAATCAGGGTAACCACCGATTATTATGCAAAAGTTACTGATGAGAGCATGATTGATGGAGTGAAGAACCTTGCAGAACAATTAAAGAAACTTAGGTAACATTATTATTATGATGATCACTCGGCACAGCCGGGTGATCATCATAATAATAATAATAAACATTTTAGCCTGGTTATTGGTATCGCCAACAAACCGAACATAGATATGCCAGTATATAAAAGGATTGAAAAAAGGTTGTTGTAAGTGCCGCCAGAATGCCCTTTGGATAAGGGTTTGAGTTCTGATCGGTGATCATTTATCCTGCTTAAAAGGGTTCCGTTTTTTGCCCTGGTGTGGGGGTGGCGGAACCCTGTTAAGTGGAGAAATGTGGAGCCTACATGGAACCACCAAAATCTTTCTTTTATATAGAGCTATCAAGGCTTTTAGCCAATACCGCTATACCCCATGTAGCATATTTGGCACTTTTGAACGCCTGATTCTCTTATTTCTGATAAACAAAGAACATGTTCCGATGGAACTGTACAAATGTACCCATCAGGAACCTCATCAACAAATATTACACCTCTTCAACCACCTCTTCCTTCACCACCAGTCACGTAGGAAGAAAAACCTTTTCAATAGGCATTGCTTTACGGTCATCAGTTAGCATTGAATTACTGAGTGCTTTACTTGGTCACTCATCAATCCGAGTAACAACAGACTATTACGCAAAGGTTACTGATGAGAGTATGATTGATGGTGTTAAGAACCTGGCAGAGCAATTAAAAAGGCTGAAGTAGATATGGATCTAAATACTGGAATGAACGATTAATTATTGCACTTCTTACCTGCTTTAATAATTAATTCATTGAGGTATAACATGTCGCTACTGCTCTCTGAATCTCCTTTTTGTATTTTAATTTGTTTAGCTTTTTTATAGTAACTTAATGACTCAAAAAACATCTCCTCTTTATAGCATAAGTCACCATATACTTTCCACAAATAATCTGTATATGGGTATTTTTCAAGTATTTCTTTTAGGTATTTATCTGCTTGTTGAAACTTGCCAGAAGCCTGTAAATATTGAGCTTTTAAAGACATACCTAAAGCCTGGTTAATATTTTCTGTTATTAGCTTTTCAGCAGTTGAAATCGCTAAATCTGACTTTCCAGAATAAAAGTAACTCTGAGATAAATTTGTAATTACTTTTTCGTCCTTAGGAGATTGATCGAGTACAAATAGGAATTCTGTTATGGCTTGTTGATAATTCTGAACTTGCATAAGACACATTGCAAAATTGAAACACTCGTGTATTGAAAGTTTGTCATGTTTTTTTAATTGATAATATATATCAGTTGATTCTTTAAACAAACTATGCTGGACAAATTGCGGCAATAAGTTCCTTGCGTTTTTGTGAAGATTATTCTTTTCTGGCGTTAATTCAAATGATCTCAATATACATTTTGCGGAATCCTGATATTCGTTATTGTCCGAAAAGGCATTAGCCAGGTTCATGAAAGCTCCTGAATTAAAAGGGTTATTCTCTACTGCTTTCATTAAATATTTCCTTGCAAGATCTAATCTGTTCTGTTCCAAATAAATCACCCCCAAATTGTTAAATGCAGTTGAATTATATTGATAAAGTTGAATAGCCTTTAGAGTCGCCTCTATAGCAGATTCGTAATTACCTAATTCAAACTCCAAACGTCCTTTTTGAGTCCATGCTGATGTGTATTCCTTATCGTATATTAAGTAACTATTTATTGCATTTAAAGCCTCTGTCCTTTGTCCAATTGCTGAAAGGGAACATGAAATATTATAAAGCTCTTCGAGTTTATCATCTCTTGTAATGATTTGTTTTGGAACTTCAATTTTTTCTTTTTTGCAGATCAAAGCCAAGTCCTTAAAAATGTCTTGATAATTTTGGTACCTATCCGACACTTTCTTTTCTAAACACTTGCTACAGATATCAAAAAGAACATGATTAATTGGTTTGACCTTTTCAATTAGATGGACTCTGCGAATATCTGGACTTGACATCACATAAGGGTATGATCCCTTAGTTATCAACTGGTATAGGACAATACCAAAGCTATAAATGTCACTTCTGTGATCAATATCTTGGGGGTTATATATTTGCTCAGGTGAATAGTATAAGGGCGTACCGCCAGCATTTTTATCTTCATCAAGATAAGACTTTGAGAGTCCGAAGTCGGTAATTTTTAAGTTTAAATCCTTATCTATTAAAATATTGTCTGGTTTAATATCCGAATGGGCAATCATGCCTTTCCCGATACAATGGTTCATTCCATATGTAAATTGAATCGCCCATTTAGTGATTAAGTGTAACGGAAGGTTTTTCTCGATATAATTTGTCAGTCTGTTTCCTATACCATCTTGTCCCTCAACATATTCGGCTGCAACGTAGACTTTATTCTCAATCTCCTCTGCAAAAAATGCTTTTACTATATTTTGATGTACACCAAATGAAGTCCAATTTCTTACTTCATTTACGAACAACTGCTCCAAAAGAGGATTAATTTCCTGATAGCTTTTTAAAACAAATGGGAATGCTATGCCATGCTTCTCTACCAGATAAACATTACCCATAGCACCACCAAACTCTTGGAGTATCTTATATTCACCGCCTAAGAATTTGGAGCTACTTTCTTTGTTCATTAAAATATTTGTTTACCAGTTATGCCGTAATTGCCAGCAGATGAAATGCAGCAAGCCATTAAATAATTGCGATAAAAAGTGGTGGTGGTATGATCATCTCAAATGCCCTACAGATAAGGGTTTGAGTGGTCAGTATCACTATTACCTGACCTTCTATTTTGCCTTCTATTTGTTCGGTATTGCCTTCTACCAGACGAATGTTTTTTACTACTGTACCTAGTTTGGCGTTGAGGGTAGTACCTTTTACATCCAGTGATTTGGTAAGTACTATGGTATCACCTGTTTGCAGTACGGTGCCGTTGCTGTCTTTGTGCAGGTCTACTGCGCTATCATTATCATGATCGCCGGTTGCTTTTGCCCAAGCCAGTTTTTCATCATCCAGATACATCATATCAAGAGTTTCGCTAGCCCAGCTTTCGTTGCGCAGGCGATTGAGCATGCGCCAAGATACAACTTGCACACCAGGTACTTCGCTCCATATACTAGTGGTCAAACAGTTCCAGTGTTTGCTGTCCAGCTCTTCTTTCTTTTCTATCTGTGCCGTGCACTTAGGACAAATGAGTATGCAATTCTCTTCGTTGTTAGAGGACTGGGGTAGTACCTCATACATTTTCAGACCATTTTCAGATCCGCATAGTTCACACCTTTTTTCACTCCTTTGCTGTAACAGTTCTTCCAGTTTCATATACCTGATGAATAAAATTGGCTGCAAAGATAATTTATTTCGCAAAACCGGAGGTATATAACATGTTGATATTGAGTGTGTAAGAGAATGACAACTGACCTTCGTCATCCTTTCGAAAACGCTCCCTGCTTAATTTCGCGGTTTTTATCGGAAATGACAATGGAGATAATGGCACCCGTAGGCTCATGGGAGAGTCTGCAAGCAGCAATACAGGCAGGAGCAGGATCTATATACTTTGGGGTAGAGCAACTGAACATGCGGGTAAAGTCTGCCGCATCGCTTACCATAGGCGATATACCTGAGATAGTAAGCAGGTGTGCTGCGCATGGTATGAACAGCTATCTGACCCTGAATACTACGATGTATGACCACGACAGACAATTAGTATCTGCTATCATCAGAGAAGCTAAAGCATCAGGCGTGAGTGCTATCATAGCCGCAGATTTTGCAGTGATCAAAGAATGTAAGAAACAAGGTATCAGTTTGCATATCAGTACCCAAGCCAATGTGACCAATATAGATACAGTAGAGTTCTTTGCTGAATATGCAGACCTGATAGTATTATCAAGAGAGCTGACACTGAAACAAGTAAAAGATATAGTGCGTGAGATAAAGACCAGAGATATACGCGGACCTAAAGGAGAATTGGTGAGGATAGAAGTCTTTGCACATGGGGCATTGTGTATGGCGGTATCAGGTAAATGCTATCTAAGTCTGGACTCAAATAACTCATCGGCCAACAGAGGTGCATGTGTACAGAATTGCCGTCATAAATACTTGGTAACAGATATAGATAGTGGTAAGGAGCTAGAGATAGACAATGAATATATAATGAGTGCGAAAGACCTATGCACCATAGACTTTCTGGATACTATAGCAGATGCAGGCGTATCTGTATTGAAGATAGAAGGCAGAGGCCGATCGGCCGACTATGTTTATACTACCGTGAAGTGTTATAAAGAAGCTGTACTGGCATTAGCCAATGGCACTTATACCCAAGAACGCATAACAGGATGGAAAGCAGAGTTGAGTACGGTATTCAACAGAGGTTTCTGGGATGGCTACTATATGGGTAAGCAGCTGGGAGAATGGAGCAATACAGACGGATCGCAGGCTACGAAGAAAAAGATATTTTTGGGTAAGGCTGTGAAGTACTATCCAAGAATAGGTGTGGCAGAGTTTGCACTAGAGGCAGGGTCTGTAGCTATAGGCGACGAACTGTTGCTGACAGGGCCACTTACAGGCATCATATCTACCAAGGCAGAGACCGTGCATCTGAATACAGGAGCTGTGGATATAGCAGAAAAAGGGAGTAATTGCTCGATACCCTTTGCAGAGAAAGTAAGACCGGGGGATAAACTGTATAAAATTGTAGCTACCGAATATGCCTAAAATACTGCATCACAGAGCTAAGTGTATAGGCTGCAATCTTTGCTACGAGATATGGCCTATGCGCTGGCGTATATCGCGTACAGATGGTAAGTGTACATTGGTAGATGGTGTGGAAAAGAAAGGGGTGTGGCAAACTGTGATATCAGAAGACGAATTGGCCCAGAATGTAAAGGCTGCTCAGGCCTGCCCTGTAAAGATCATCAGGATAGTGGAAAAGGGCTAGAAGGAAGTTATAATCTGCTAATTTTCATATATAGCATATGCCATAATGTGGATATGTTTTAAAGTGAAGGGAATCTACAATTCATCTATTCTTGTTACCTTTCGTTTTTAGTCCATATTCTACTACGTACATGCAGCCCGATGCCGGTAATACATATTTTCAGTTAGCAGCAGATCTTGTTAATTATACAGATAAGCATGTTTTCCTAAGTGGTAAGGCAGGTACCGGAAAGACCACATTTCTAAAATATATCAAAGAACATAGTCCTAAGAATACAGTAGTGGTAGCCCCAACAGGTGTAGCTGCTATCAATGCGGGCGGGGTAACTATGCACTCGTTCTTTCAACTACCTTTTTCACCTTTCCTGCCGCAGATGAGTTGGGGTTTTGGTACAGAAGAACGAAATCATACAGATAAGAGCACACTGATAAAGAATATACGTTTCAATAAGGATAAGATAGAACTGCTGCAAGAGCTGGAACTGCTGATAATAGATGAGGTAAGTATGCTGCGTTGCGATATGCTGGATGCTATAGATACCATACTGCGCCATTTTAGAAAAAAGGTCAGAGTGCCATTTGGGGGTGTACAGGTACTGTATATAGGCGATCTGTTACAATTGCCACCAGTAGTAAAAGAAGATGAGTGGCAGATGATGGAACCTTACTATAAAAGCCCTTTCTTTTTTGATGCGATGGTGCTGGCAGATGAGCCACCTTTATATGTAGAGCTACAAAAAATATACAGACAAACAGAACAACAATTCATAGATGTGCTGAACAAAGTGCGTAATAACGAAGTGACGGAAGCCGACTATGCAATACTAAATGACCGATACCAGCCTCATATAATACCGGATGCAGAGGATAAGTTTATAACCCTAACTACACACAACCATAAGGCAGATGCTATTAATGCCAGAGAGTTACAAAAGTTGGAAGGCAAAAGCCACACATTCAGAGGGGAGATAGAAAGGGAATTCTCTGATAAGAACCTACCAGTGGAAATGGACCTACAGTTGAAAGTGAATGCTCAGGTAATGTTCATAAAGAATGATGTTGGTAATGACAGGCGTTTTTACAATGGTAAACTGGCAGAGGTGAAACGGATAACCCGTGAAGAGATAGTAGTAGTGATGCCGGATAAACCTCATGATGAGCTGGTGCTGGAGAAAGAGACCTGGAGGAACATTCGTTACAAATATAATAAAGAGACCAATAAACTAGAGGAAGAGGAGATAGGTAGTTATAAACAATATCCTATTCGGCTGGCATGGGCTATCACTATACATAAAAGTCAGGGTCTTACATTTCAGAAAGCAATTATTGATGCCGGATCTTCATTTGCTGCCGGACAGGTATATGTGGCATTAAGCCGCTGTACATCGTTAAGCGGATTGATGCTATTGTCTAAGATAACACCTAGTGGTATAACCACAGACCATAGAGTAGTGAACTATCTGAAACAAAATGTGAATGTTGATAGACTGAAAGAGATAGTAGATAAGGAAAGGAAAAGATACCTAGGCAATCAGCTATCAAAGGCATTTGAATTGGATAAAGTGGAAGATGCTATTGAAGATTTTAGAGAGCTGATACGAAATAAGAAGCTGCCTGACCAGAAAGCAGGAATACAATTGTTGAAGCAACTGAATGCGAAGATATCTGAATTGGTGACAATAGCAGATAAGTTTCAACCGCTATTACGACACCTGTTAGAACAAGCAAATAATACAGCACATACGGGCCCACTAATTGAAAAGACGCAAAATGCTATTCATTATTTCAGTACACATATATGCGAAGGTTTATTAGCACCTATAACAACCCATATTGCAGAAATGCAAAGCCAAAAGAAGGTTAAGGGATATCTGAAGGAAATGTATGAAATAGAAAAATCAATAGTTGGGTACTTGCAAAAATTATGGCGCCTAAGCTATGATGAAGTGGCATTGTGTACTAATACTGAACAATATACACAGCATTGGCCAAGCTATACAAAAGAACAAACAGCAGTAAAAAAAGAAAAGAAGGAAGTAGGTAGTAGCCAGCAAGAGACCTTGCGTTTATTCAGAGAACATAAGTCGGCTGAGGAAATTGCCATGATACGTAGACTGGCTGTTGGCACGATAGAGACACACCTGATATCGTTTTTGAAAACAGGAGAAGTAACATTATATGAAATAGTTGCAGCAGAGAAGGCAAATGCTATAACAAAAGCAATGGATAATCTAGGAGAAGATGCCAGTATGACAATAGTAAAGCAACAGCTAGGTGAGAATTTTACCTTCTCTGAAATAAGAGCAGTATTCAATGATCGACAAAGGAAAAAAGAATTAGGTTAGCTTATCCATGATATACGTGTGATGCCACTATTAGTCCGTTTTTGATTTCCAGTAACTCAGCTACCAGCATATCTTCTTCATTATCTACCTGGCGTATATATTCCATAAATACACGTTCATCATTAGCTGTAAGTCTCGTTACTTTGTAATGCAAGCTTGGTAATCTTTCAAAAGCATCTTGCCACCACGACCGCAAGGCATCTTTACCCCTTACAAATCCATTTGTTTCAGGTATGCGTATTTTCAGTTTAGGGCTGTAATGGGATGCCTCATCATGGTATAATTCCAATAATTTTTCCAGATCATGATTATTAAAAGCATCGAACCAATGTCCTGCTATGGTTGATGGGTCTTGGTGGGGCGTCATAATTGTAATGTTTAAGCTGTAAATCTAAAATCATTTTATAAAGCGGACAATAAGCCTATATAATCATGAATTTTATTAAATATAAATTTGTTAATAGTTTTCTTTTTGTGAATATAAATGTAACATTCCCGTAACTTTACTTTTCAATTTTCTTTTTGTCTAATCAGTTATGTTAAAACCACCAATTCCAAAAAACGAAAGGGAAAGAATTGAAGCTCTGGAGGAGTTTCATATTCTGGATACATTACCTGAAAGGGACTTTGACGACATAACTAAGATAGCATCTGAGATATGCGGCACACCTATCTCATTAATTAGTCTGATAGATGTTGGTCGCCAATGGTTCAAATCGAAACAAGGAATTGATGTAAATGAGACTTCAAGGGATCTGGCTTTTTGCGCACATGCTATCAATAAGCCCAATGAAATAATGATCGTTCCGGATTCTTCTAAAGATGAACGATTCTTTGACAATCCTTTAGTGGTACAAGAGCCACATGTGGTCTTTTATGCCGGTGTGCCATTAGTAACATCAGATGGCTTAGCAGTAGGTACCCTTTGTGTCATAGATCATATACCTAAGAAACTGAACCCACAACAACAGAATACACTGAGAGCTTTGGCCAATCAAGTGGTATGCCAATTAGAGCTGCGTAAAAAGATAAGACTTTTGCATGAATCACAGGGTGTGCTAAAGGATGCATACAATAGCATGGAAAGGTTTGCTTATGTGGCATCACATGATCTAAGGTCACCACTCAATAATATTGTTTCACTTACTAATTTATTGAAAGCTCATTATGCTAATAAGCTAGATGCAGAAGGCAATGAATATATTGATTACCTGAATGATTCGGCTTTTAAATTAACTGCACTGGTTGATGGAATTTTGGAGTACTCAAAATCTTCTCAGCTCAGTTCAATGAAAAAGGAAGATGTAGATATCCATATTTTGATAAAGGAGATTATTAGCTTGCTGAATCCTCCAAAGAGCATCTCATTTGAATATCCTGAATATACGAGTATTGTGCACACATCAGCCATAGCACTGAAGCAAATACTACTAAATCTATGTGCTAATGCTATCAAATACAACGATAAAGAACAAGGAGTTATCAAGATAGATTTTTCGCAAACAAAGGACCTTTATACATTCATCATATCTGATAACGGCCCAGGTATACCTATAGCTCAACATCAGAAAGTATTCGAATTATTTCAGACATTGAAAGAAAGAGATAGGTTTGATAAAAGGGGTATTGGTATTGGGCTTTCTACTGTTAAGAAACTGGTAGAAAGGTTAGGTGGCAGAATAGAAATAGAATCTGAACCGGGCAGAGGTACTGCTTTTGAGTTTACAATTAAGAAATGAGCTACTATTTGTTTAAAAGAAAGTATAATCTCGTCTTGCAAGGTTCATTCTTAATCCGCCATATATATAGGTGGTTGTAGTATTAGGGTATACACCTGTCTCGTAGATGTAGCGCCTGTGTGTAAAGCCCATGTCAATATAAACGTTGGGTCTTATTTCATACGATACATTCATAGTTAATAATGCACAATTTGATCTTGGGCCATTAATCATTTTTACTCCATATTCGGTTGTATGGGTGGTATAATCCTTAAAAATATCATTTCCATAGTTTGCATTTCCGGTGTCTACACCCTTGATGTAGTACATACCTTTCATAGAAAGGAATAGATTTTTTACAGGTTGGTAACGTATAGTACCTATGAACTCTATGAAGCCTGAGCCTAAAGGGTCGGCCAATGGCTGATTGTAATGTGTATAGTTAGAGAATGTATCATCGTGGGAATATGAATAAGGGCGAACCATATTTAATTCTCCCTGTAGGTCCAAATTCTTTATGGCAAATGCATCAAAGTACTTTCCACCCATTTGTAATCCCCATTTATTGCCCCACCAGCCCCTATTTCCAAAGAATTCTTTTGCTTTGAATTCATCTAAATAGAACTGGCTATAAAATTGAATATGCTTGGCTACAATAGCTTTGAAACTAAAACCCAGATTTTCATTGTCGGGGCTACCTAATGCACGTTCTAGCGAACGATAAAGAATTATAGGATTGAAATAGCGTATCTCCGATCCATAATTTC
>JBAWXE010000067.1:0-15592 GCA_037144255.1 Bacteroidota bacterium
CTACAGGTTATAAAGCACCTAACTATGGTTACAACGGATTGAAATACAATAAAGCAAAGGATAATTTTGATCGTAGTAAGATGCCGGGAAATGGCCCTGCACCAATAGTTAAAGCACCCGATTTTTGGCGACAGGAATTGCCGGGAAATGTAAAGTTGATAGGTGCTAAAACTGATGAGATACCTGTAGTTACCATCATGTTGCATTTTAAAGGCGGTAAAATGATAGAAGCCGGTGATCTTAATAAGACAGGTACTGCCAATCTTTTTGCTATCATGATGGAAGAGGATACTAAGAATTATACTTCATCTGATTTCGCATCTGCTCTTGAAAAATTGGGTAGCTCTGTAAATGTTGCTGCCGCTATAGATGGGGTAGATGTTACTATCAGAAGCCTTAGCAAGAATATAGATAAAACTATGGAACTGGCAGCAGAGCGTATACTGAGACCTAAGTTCACAGAAGAAGCATTTACTATTGCTAAAAAGCGTGTCATAGAAGGCATTAAGAATGGTATGAACCAGCCAAATGTGATAGCCACAAAAGTGTATAGCAAACTTAACTATGGAGCTAACAGCGTACTCGGAAGGTCTTCCAGCGAAGAAAGCGTAAAAAATATTCAACTGGCTGATATTGAGAATTTCTATAAGAACTATTTTTCAAAAGAAGAAGCTGAAGTAATAGTCGTAGGTGATGTTGATCAAAAGGATATTGAAGCTAAAATGTCTTTTTTGAAAGATATGTCAACTACAAAAGTGTATTTACCTAATTTACCAACACCACCTATAATTGAAAAAACAAAGATCTACTTTGTGAATGTACCTAATGCTGCACAAACAGAGTTCCGTATTGGCTATGTAACAAGTATGCCATATGATGCATTAGGTGAGTTTTATAAATCATCTGTTATGAACTTCCCTTTTGGTGAAGCATTTAATAGCCGGTTGAATTTGGATCTGCGTGAAGATAAGGGATGGACATATGGTGCCAGAGGCTATTTTATTGGCGATAAGTACACTGGGACTTACACATTTAGTGCAGGTATCAAAGCTGTAGCTACAGATAGTGCGCTGACCGATGTTATCAATATTTTGACTACATATAGACAGGGTGGTATGAGCTACGAAGAACTGAATTTTACTAAAAAATCAATGGGACTTAGCGAGGCTCGAAAATATGAAACAGGTTTCCAAAAGGCTAGTTTCTTATCTCGTATCATGGAGTATGACTTGCCAGCTGATTATTCTAGACAACAGAATGAAATGTTGAATAAATTCACTACTGCTGATTTGAACAGTCTGGCGGTTAAAAATTTACCTTCAGAAGGCAAAATGAATATAGTACTGGTAGGTGATAAGGTTAAGGTTTGGGACGGACTACAGAAATTTGGATATGAAGTAGTAGAACTGGATAAAGAGGGTAATCCGATGAAATAATATAGTTTTTGTTTATTTTCAACCGTCCCTATCAACCACAGGGACGGTTTTTAATTATACAAAATACTTTTTTTTGAATTCTTTAACTGATATTATTGCATTCTAAAAGTTACATTCGCATATTAATCATACTCAATGTTACAGACAGATTATATTCATGTTCCTTACGGTAAAACCGTACACGGTGAAGAAGAAATAGAAGCCGTAGTAAACGTACTGCGTACTTCTACCCAAATGGGCAAAAATGTGCGCGAGATGGAATCTCGTGTAGCCGGCTTGTATGCTAAAAAATATGGCATCATGGTCAATTCAGGTTCTTCTGCACTGTATCTGGCTGCAGACCTGATGAATTATGAAGCCGGTTCGGAGATCATTACCCCCGCACTTACATTTTCTACTACAGTAGCGCCTCAAATTAAAAGAGGTTGGATACCTGCTTTCGTAGACGTAGAAGAAGGTACTTATAATATTGATGCCAATAAGGTAGAAGAGATGATAACGCCTAAGACCAAGGCGATGATCATACCTAATCTGATGGGTAATCTACCTGATTGGAAGGCATTGCGCACCATAGCAGATAAGCACAAACTATTTGTACTTGAAGACTCTGCAGATACATTAGGTGCAGAGATAGACGGGGCATCTTCTGGTCGCTATACAGACATGAGTACTACAAGTTTCTATGGCTCTCATATTATTAATTGTGCAGGTAATGGTGGTATGCTCTGTGTAAATACAGAAGCTTTCTACGATCGTGGCCGTTTGTTACGTAGTTGGGGTCGTAGTTCTTCATTGTTCTTAGAGTCAGAAAAGATCGAAAACCGTTTCAATGTAGAGATAGAGGGCATCCCTTATGATGCTAAATTTGTATTCGAAGAGCCTGGATATAATATCGAACCATCTGAAATGGGTGCTGCATTCGGTATTGTGCAATTGAACAAACTGGCTCAGAATATAGATACTCGTACGGCTAACTATAAGCGCATGCGCGATTTCTTTAGTCAATACGAAGAATATTTTATACTACCTAAACAGTTGCCTAACTCGCGTACTGGCTGGCTGGCAATGGCAATAACTATCCGCGAAAGTGCTCCTTTCTTGCGTCGTGATCTGCAAATATTTCTTGAAAAAAGAAATATACAGACACGTACGGTGTTTACAGGTAATATCCTTCGTCAGCCAGGCTTTAAGAATCAACCACACAAAGCGACTAAAGGTGGATACCCTGAATCTGATAAAGTAATGCGTGGTGGTATGTTATTAGCTTGTCACCATGGATTAAGCAATGAACAGATCAGTCACGTTATGGAGAGTATCACAGAGTTCATGAAATCTATTTAATAGAATGGAATTAATAACGCTACCCTTACTTGTATATTTTTGTTACAGTAATGGTAACAAAGCAAAGGCCAGAGGATTGAATTCCGCCTTGTGGATATTCTTTACAGTGATTGGTTTTACCGTAGGTTTGTTTCTTGGAGCTATTATAGTCACCATGATTCTAATGTCTAAGTATGGTATACTCAAGCAATCAGATATTATTGCCTTGGCTGATAAAGGTGCACTTACATGGCATATCACATTTATGATGTTTGCTGCTGTTGGGGGTTATCTTTTTATAAGATATTTATTAGAACGCAGGCCACTTATAGGTAATTCTAATAATGATCATCAGAGTCTGGAATGATACTACCAACCAAGTAAGGTCTTTAATTTAGCCATTCCATTTTTACTCACAGTTACTTTAGCGCCACATTGCAGCAATGCAATGTGGCTTTCTTTTTCGTATGGTTCTATACGCACCAGTTGGCTCACCGGTATCATATAGGAGCGGTGTATCCTAACAAAATGTTCGGGATCCAGACTTTGTTCTATATGGCTGAGTGTACTTTTCTTCAGATAACTTCCATCTTTGGTTACTATTTTTATATAGTCATCATTGGCCTCTATGTAGTAAATATCCTGAGCAGGTATGATCCTTATGAGACCGTTATCTTTTACCACTATTCTATGCTGGTAACCTTCATATACTTTTTGTTGCATCAATTCCTGTATCTGAGGTCGGTTCTTCAGCATTGCGTGTTGCAACCATCTTTGTACAGCTTTATCCACATTAACCACATACCTGCTAAAAGGTACATTAGGTAAAGTATATAAGCTTGTCGGTAAACAGGGGAAAACTGTCGGTAAAAGATTTGGGAGCATTGCCCCAAGTGGTAATTGATACTCTTATTGTAGCTTTCTAGGCTTCCAGTCTAGTTTCGGGAAGGTCTTTTTGCCTTTGGCAAAATAATTCCACACTATACTATGCGGGTATATACCTTCTTCATTGCGGTAGGTAACTATTTTTTGGGCATCACGTCTGTGTTGCAGCCATTTGCCCAGCTTGCCATAAAAGTGAAAATGAGCCTTAACAATGGTCAATGTCTGCTTCCATTTACCACCCAGTAGCATTTGTAGGCCTGCTACGCCATCCAATACTAAACGTAGTGGCATTAGCCATATCAGTTTAGATGCACGTTCGTTTTTTAGTAGTAATATGAGATTATTTCTAAAATTGTAATATAATTTCTGTGGACTACCATAGCTGATAACACTACCACCTACATGGTAAACGGTAGATTTGCCTATATATCCTATTTTATATCCTGCGTTCTTAAGCCTCCAGCATAGGTCCACTTCTTCCATATGCGCATATAGGTCTGCATCCAGTCCACCTACTTCATGATACAAGTCTGCGCGTACCATCAGGCAACCACCTGAAGCCCAGAACACTTCCAGATCATCATCATATTGATTAGTATCTTTTTCCAGATCATTGAAGATCCTACCTCTGCAAAACAAATATCCCCATTTATCCATAAAGCCACCTGCGGCACCTGCATATTCAAAATATTCACGCTCTTTCCAATAACGTATTTTGGGTTGGCAAGCTGCCAATCCTTCGTAATGGATCATTGCATGTATAAGAGGGGGGAACCAACCATGTGTTACTTCAAAGTCGGCACTCAGTAGCACGTAGTATTGCGCACTTATCTGTTTCAATGCCTCGTAATAACCATTCGCAAATCCTCTATTGACAGCTATTTGCAAGGTTTTTACAGTAGGGAAATTTTTTTGTATGTATTGTAGTGTATCGTCGGTAGACGCATTGTCTACCACTACCACATCATATCCGCTCCCTGCTTCCTGTACTATAAGCGGTAAGAACAGCTCATGCCATTTCCTGCCATTATAGCTCAGAATGACAACAGCGGTATCTTGCTCGCTTACGATCATTGTCGTAGGGAGAATGATTATTTATACTTAGGTTCGTACAGTGTATTGTCAGGTACTTGTACATCATCGTTCTTCTGAAAACTATGTTGATACAGGTTATAACATCCTGCCCAAGCAAAAATGAAGAATCCGAAGAAGAAAAGAAGGAATAAAAAGCGTGATTTAGAAGGCTTATTCAGCTCTATATCAGCAGGATTATCGATTATAGTTTCGTAATTGTCGTGTTGCATTGCCATGTAGCATGAAAATTTGCCTGTCAAAAATAATAGTATTTCCTTCAAAATCATAATATTTTTACCAAGCAATCGTTATCAAGAGCGATTTTTATGAAACAATACCTGAATTGGAAATCATATTTGGTTGTTATAGCCCTCTGTATAGTGGCTGCTTCGCTCTATTATACCAACCAGTTGGCAGCTAAACTGGCCAATGAGGAAAAGAAAAAGGTAGAACTGCTGGTAGAAGGTATAAAGACCATATCCAAGGCCCAGGGCGACCAAGACCTGGCTTTTGTACTCAGTGTCATTACCCAAAACACCACTATACCCCTTATCATAGTAGACCAAAAAGGGAAAATAAATGATTATAAAAATATAGATACGACAGGTGTCAAAGATGTCAATAAATTTTTACAAGAAAAGATCATAGAATTTAAATATAAACATGATGCCATTGTCTCCGATTTTGGTTTTGGTACTGACTATGTTTATTACGGAGAGTCATATTTATTGACACAATTAAGATATTTTCCTTATGTGCAACTGGCTATTATTTTTCTGTTCTTGATTGTTGTATTGATAGCACTTAGCTCTGCCAATAAGTCAATTCAAAATCAGGTATGGGTAGGTCTATCCAAAGAAACAGCACATCAGTTGGGTACTCCTTTAAGCTCTATTGAAGCATGGTTGGAATTACTGAAAGAGAATGACAAGAACAACGAGGCTGTTACAGAAATGCAAAAAGATCTGGATAGGCTAAAGCTGGTAGCAGATAGGTTTAGCAAGGTAGGTAGCCCACCCAAACTGGAAGAAGAAGACTTATTGATTCGCTTGCATAATATGGTAGATTATATGCAGAAACGTGCTCCTAATAAAGTCGCTATCACATTAGAATCTAATGAGCCGGAGATACCTGTAAATATCAGTGGTCCACTGTTCGATTGGGTGGTGGAGAATCTTATGCGCAACTCTCTGGATGCAATGGCCGGCGAAGGTAAAATTGCCATCAAGGTCATCAATGAACCTACTTATGTATTTATTGATGTATCTGATACGGGTAAGGGTATTGTCAAACATCAAATAAAAAAAGTATTCAACCCCGGTTTTACTACCAAAAAGCGTGGCTGGGGACTGGGTCTATCCTTATCTAAGCGAATTATAGAGAAATATCATCATGGCTCCTTGTTTGTCAAGCAATCAGAGCTAGGAAAAGGCACCACTTTCCGTATTATTCTTCGTCGATAAAAAATTTATTGCAAACATTTTAGAAACCGACTAAATTTGCACTCCCTTCAAAGGGTTTTGCTGCGGCGGTGGCGAAACTGGTAGACGCACTACTTTGAGGTGGTAGCGCCTGTCATGGGCGTGGGAGTTCGAATCTCCTCTGCCGCACAAGAGTAGATTGAAGGCAATCCTTTTCAGGGTTGCCTTCTTTATTTTCCTCTATAATCCGCTTCAGTGGCTCTATTGCGCCAAACAAACTATTAACCCTCTCGGTTCGAACAGTCTCGTTTTTCTTATCATACAAGATTCCAATGGGGAATACCAGATTCTGTAATAGTCGCTTATTCTCAAATGATGCTGAAGACCATGACTCGCTTATGTTTTCAGCAATATGTAAACACTTTTCAACTGCTTTTTCAAGGTTCGAACTATTTAAATCACCTTTGCTGAGTTCTGTCTTCAATACCGCTAGCTCCTGCTGATACTTGAGCATGTACTTTTGATAGACTTCCTTAGTAATATCACTTAACACAAACTTTTCCTCTACACTATCTAGTTGCGATTGCTTCTCGGCAATCTTCTTTTTGAGAAGTTTGCTAACTTCCAAGGATTGGGACATCCTCTCCTTGAGATTCTTAAGCATGAGTCTTTTTAATTCCTGCTTGTACTTCTTTTGGTACTCAAATGCTAGTAGATAATCACTAAACATCCCATTCAGCTTCTTAGCACTCACATTTACTGGTTTATCACCAGCTTTGATTTTATAATACCAATTGTTCTTGGTACAATATCCTGTTAAGGGTTGTCCACTTATTTCATCCTTGGCGAATATTTTCAATGGAATCTCCTCATGACGGAATACTTTCGGAACACCAGCCATTGGAGCCTCATTTAATGCTTCATTTGCTTTCATGAATGTTTTGAGGTCTACAAGTGCAGGGTGTTTCCCTTTGACTAATTTCCCATTCAATAACTTACCCGTAACATAGCCAGCATAAAATGGATTTGAAATCACATTACGGAAGTTCTTATCAGTTAAATCAAGCCCTCTAGATTTAATTAGGGCTACAATCTCCTTGTTGGTCAGCTTACCCTCAGCCTTGAGTAAAAAGGCCTTTTTTAGCTCTTTGCCCTCCTCTGTGATAACATATTCATGGAAACATGCACGATGCATCCTCTTGAGGTTCTTATAGCCCAAAGGAGGCGCATATGGCCAGTATCCCTTTAACATTACCTCTCTTGTATTGAGCTTAGTACGCTCACTTTTGGTATTGTTATCGAAATTATTGAGCAAATGCATGATATCCTCCTGCATGATACCCGATGCGGTATTGGAATCAATATTCATGGTCACAGACTTGAGTATGATGCCCTCCTTCCGTAGTTGGGCACTCAGTCGGGAAGCTTCAGCACCCGTTCGAGAAAAGCGGTCATAATTTTGGACAACGATATATTTCACATCCTTGTTTCTACGCACATAGTCCAACATGAGTTTAAAATGCTTGCGCTCATCGCTCTTAGCACTCTCGTATGTTCCACCAAAGTATTTCTTTATTAAAAACTGGTGTTTATAGGCGTAATCTTCACATAAACGTTTTTGCGTCTCTAAGCTACCATTGTTGGCTGCTTGCTCTGAAGAACTTACTCTTGTATATATCACACAGCCGTTACCAGTCCTCATAGAGGAGTTGCTGTACTGTTTGATGGTTATTTGCTCGAGAACCTGTTCGAGGTTACTGTTCCTGTTTGTAGATTTTGTCATGTTCTGTTTCTAAATAAATATCAACAATAATACGTGCGAAGCTTTCCAACTGTTCCTGTATGGAAACAGAGGACGGCACTTGCACATTTTCATTTTCGACTACTGTATTTTGTTCTTTTACATAGGCTCTTTGTTTTTTTGACATTGGTCACCATGAGATACATAGCTTAGTCGTGATTAGCGAAATAAGCCATATGCGGTGTATTAACTGAAGCCGATTTTGGTCGGAGTTCAACGGTTTATTTACATATTTACTTGTTTCTTTATTTTCTTAAATCCTAGAGTAGCATTATCCTTTGTTGTAAGGAAAATCTCCTCATAATTATTCAGTCCTAGCACTTTTTTAATAGCTGCTGCTTGCTCTCCTGTTATAGTCCCTCCTTTAGTTGACTCGATCTTCGTGATGTTCCCATCATGCACTTTGATACTGATTTCTTGTACATTTCGCTCCTTTATAGCCTTTATAACCCTCTTCTCGTTGTCGTTAAGCATTTGAGGTAATACTAGAGCAGAAAGTTCTTCCTTGTCGATAAACTCCTCTAGAAAGTATCTAAGAGATAATCTGATATGTGGTGCTGTAAGGTCGAAGCTCTCATTGCGATGGTTGAAATATTCAGAGCCGATATATTCCATAACTCCCCCATCAAGGAATATCAGTATCCCCGCATCTTCGGAACTGGACAAGCATTTATTTATCAAATTACTCAGGTGATTGATGTCAAAACTAAGAGTATATAGCAATGCTTTATCACTAAGGATGGTTTCAATCCATGACAGCATGGATTGCTCTTCTTCTGTGATTGTACCAGCGAGAGCTTTCTTCTCTAATGCTTTTTTGTTGTCTACAAGGTTCTTTTTGGGCAAGCCACTATCATATGCATCCTTAAAGAAATAGTCACAAACTTTTTGTGTATTAACCACAGTATAGCTGAATGACCTTAAAGTATCCAACACCCTTACCCATATGAGCTGTGCAAAACTGAGCTTTGCCCAAGAGCCTTTAGGAATAAATGGTAGCAACTTGTTCTTGCGCCAATAAGGGAATGACTTTTCGAGTGGTTCTCTCTTATTATCGAATAGATCCTTCAGAGGAACAATAGGCTCAAAGAGAAATTCTCGAAATTCCGTCATCGTGATTAATTGACTTTCAGTTGTTGGTTTCTTTTTGGGCATACAACTAGTTTCTACAATTAAAATAATTTATCTAACTTAATAATGTAAAGATAGACTATTTATGATAAATATTGAAAAATTATTACCCTAATGCCTTGAATTACGATTGAAAAGCCCATTAATAAACTAATAGCCCGATAGAAACGAAAGGGGTAAGAAGAGGATATATGGGAAGGGTTGGATAGAAAATGTCCATAAGCTATAAGGTTTGTTGTATTAATGTACAACAAAGCAAGGCAGTACGATTATGTACATATACGCTAAAACACTGAGAAGAATGTAGACCTACCCGAAATACTTTTGTAATAAGCCCTTAAATAATTGCTCTAGCTCTTGCTGGTGTGCGAGCTGGCGTTTACGTAACTCCTCTGTTTGAGTAACAATATCTGCAAATTGTTTTTGGAGTTTGAGGGGTGGTATAAACACAGTAAATGATTTTACATCTGATTGGTTTATACTAGATTGGTTTACAGAATCTTTTGCCCTTTTTAGTATTTGCCTTTTAATATGGTTCTGTTGCAACTGATATATAAAAAATTGAGGGGCTATTTTTTTTATATCAATTCTGAATTTCATCATATTTGATTCGAAAACTGTTTTTTCATTAAGTTTTGGAATTAATGCAGACTTACCAAGATATTTTCGACTATTAACACGATTTATGACAAAATCATTTTCTTGTAGTGAGTATAAATCTTCAATTTGAGAAGAAATTTTTATTCTTTTAAGAGAGTTAATATCATCTATATATCCATCATAAAATGAGTCAATCCTTAATATTGGGGTTCCTTCTCCATATTGTGTTGAAGGTACATATAAGCCATTCTGTGGACCTTCAATTATTATATCCTCAATCTTCTTCACTTCCCAACCCATTGGATTATTTACAGGGTCTCCGAACATACTTAAGAAGGTGCTTTGCAGAAACTGATCGGTAAGTGTATTAGCAGTATGTCGTAGTTGTCGGGCTTTATCGGCTTCGGATAATATGTTAGCAATATAATTCTGAGTATCTACATTGGGTAGGGGTAGTTCTATATTGGATAGAATTGCCTTGTTAATATTGTTTTGCGCTACACCTCTTGATTTTTCTATTAATTTATCAACTTTTGAATCCAAGCAATATCTGATATATTGAATATTTACTCCACTTTTTTTAGGCACAAGCCCTACAATTGCTTGATTTGTTGCAGCATCGACTCCTAATTCAGCTGTTCGCCCAACTGTTGCAAAAATTGATATTAACAATGTGCCTTTCGGGATGATTTTAGCAGAAGAATTCGATAGCCCAGCTTCAGTAATACGTTCTTCGGTTGTAAAAACTAAACCTTGAAGCATATCGGATATTTTGACCCAAGGAATTGCCCCACCAAAATACTCTGGTTTGCTTCTAGATGGTGTTCCACCTGCTATAATGTCAAATAATTGACCAAGCGGCACATGTTGAGTCATATCTATAAGGATGATTTTAATTTTACGAGTACACTTGTAATCTCACTTTCAATCTGCATTAATTTCTCCAGTACTTCTTCAGGCGCATCATATTCAGCAGCAGTATACTTCACTGCTTTATATCGGCTAATGCTTAGGTCATACTTATTATTGCGTATATCTGCCACATCTACCATAGTTACATGGTTACTTTTGGGCTTGTACTTATTGCTCTTAGCCGTATATTCGTTCCATTCTTGCAGTATCTCTGGTATGTCGTTTTCGGTGGTTTTCTGGCGTTTATCGTCCAGACTCATGCCATCGGCTTGCATATCGTAAAACCATACTTTATTGGTTACTCCACCTTTGGTAAACAACAATACTGCCGTGCTAACACCCGCATAGGGTTTAAATACTCCACTAGGCATGCTTATAATGCCCTGTAGTTGGCATTTGTCTACCAGTATTTTACGCAGGTCTACATGGGCATTACTGGTGCCAAAGAGCACACCATCGGGTACTATTACGCCGGCACGCCCACCTGTTACCAGCAGATCGTATATCAGTTCCAGAAATAACAGCTCTGTTTTTTTGGTTTTTATACGAAAGCGTGCATTCATATCGCTTTCGTCTATACTGCCCTTAAAGGGTGGATTTGCCAATACCACATCATACAGCGTACTCTCGTTAAATGACTTACTAAGGGCATCGCTGTATTTGAAATTAGGATTGTCTATGCCATGCAGCATTAGGTTCATAGCACCTATACGCACCATGGTCACATCGTTATCGTAGCCATTTATGGCACTACTTTTCAGAAATTTATGGAGTTTAGGCTCGGTTATCTTATCGCCTATCAGGTTGTGCGCCTTGCCTTCTTCATCATATTCCAGTATAGACTTGCTGGTGTTTTGTTCCAATATATGCTCGTATGCTGTAACCAGAAAACCCGATGTGCCCGCAGCAGGGTCGCAAATACGGTCGCCTATTTTAGGGTTCACCATTCGGGTTATCATGCGTATGATATGGCGTGGAGTACGAAACTGCCCGTTTTTGCCACTAGATGCAAGTTGGTTCAGCAGATATTCGTAAAGGTCGCCTTGCACATCGGCATTTTGGTCGCTGATGTGCATATCATCAATGATCTTTACGGCCTCTTGCAGTAAGGATGGCTTTTGTATAATAAAAGTGGCATCCTGCATGTTTTTGGCATAGGCATTATCGGCACTAAAGCCTAGACCACGCAAAAACTGAAAAACAGTATCACGCACAAAGGGCAGCATTTCCTCGCCGGGTAATTTTGTCCAATATCCCCAACGCAGTCTTTCACCTGTTTTATCACCCGTTAGTCCGGCAGGTATTACTGCCTTGGTTTTCTTCAGGTAATTGATATACTGCTTATATATACTGATATGCTCTTGTTTGCGTCTTTTGGCACTTGCGGTAGCAGTATTCTCTATATCATCCAGTCGCTTCAGAAAGATGAGAAAGCTCATCTGCTCAATAGCACTTACAGGATTACTGATGCCACCACTCCAAAAACGATTCCAGAGAGCCTCTACTTGTGATTTTAATTGTGGATTAGTGAGCATTACGGAAATTAATTAATAACATTATTTTATTTAGCTCTCGATTATCGTTAATTACAAAATACTCCTTTGAATTAGCATGCATAATTTGATATTCACTCAAATATGATTTGGCAAATTTAGTTAATTCATCATTCGAGTCTATACTGTTTATGAAATCGATCACTTCTTCAATTGAACCAAAAATTTGAATGAGCCACGGGTCAAATGTAAACTTATCATCTGGAGGATTATTGTATGGTCTTAGGATATACTTTCCATAATCGTTTTTAACCTTCATTAAATATTCCTTCATTTTTTCATTTGCAGCAGGTGTCAATATTAAATGATTATCGTTAGGGTCTATCCTGTCAATTAAATTCCAATATATCTCATAGGATATAGGATTAGCAATATTGTCTGATTTATTAACAAAGTCAGTAAAGATGTTCATCAATTGTTCATTCCAAAATTCCTTAGTCCCAATTGGTATATTTATGTTTTGAATGAATTCTAATAAAAAGAACGAAGCAAATTCGGATTTGGCATAATAAGAAATATCAACATCATTAATGATTCTTATTAAGAGGTTTTGTAAATCATTTTCTGTTACTCTATATTGTTTCATAAGGAATTCCTTTCTGATAAAAAAGGAATAAGCATTTGTAAGCCAAGTACGGTTGGATGGTGTGCTTCCAAGCAACAAAAAGACTTTTATATACTTTTCGAATTCGGTTATGTTTGCAAAGGTATTCATGCTCGATAATAACTGTTCTACACTTCCGCTTTTATCATCTCGTACCCATTCTTTAATTTTTTCATAAAATTCTAATGCAGGTTTTATTCTTGAAATATTCCATTCCTTTAATGAGATATTTTGAAATAATTCTTGATATATATATATCTCAAAGCTACCAGGATATATAATTGATCTGGGAGATTTTTCTGTTCGGCTTTGAAAGAGGTTTTCAATTAGCGTTTTAATGACTTCTTTATAAACATTATCTGAATTTGAAAATAAATCATCAAAAGTGGTTAAATCTAAAATAAAATGCTTTTGCGCATGGTTTTCTGAACTCTTAATAATTTTTCTTTCAGCAATTAATTGGTATGCAAAGACTGATTTTAATTTAATTAATTCAAGCATTATCAAGTCATATATCTCAATTTCACCTTTTAACCTGTTGTAAATAATTTTGAAGCTATTAACAAAGCGTGTTAAGTCCCTCATATTTTCAATTGCAACTTCTAAATCTCCTTCAAAAGTGTTTTCTGGAAATAATGTTAGAACATAATCTGTTTTATCAAAAAAAAGTCTATTAAAAGCTAAATCAAATTGGGTTTTTTCATTTGGATCCATTGAATCTATAGCCAACATTTCCCTTAATTTAATTAGAATAAAATCTTTCCTTATTGGTGCCAAAACAAATTCATATTGAAATATTTTTTGTAAATATTTTTCCTCAAAGGCAACTTCTTTTGTCTTTGTCATCGTTGCTGTAGCATATTCATAGTCTAATGCAACTATAAAAAAAACATTACTAAAGTCGGCTGAGTTTCGAATAAGTTTAAGTGTTTGAATTATCTCTTTCCCTGTTAGTCGGTCTAAATCATCTACAAAAATTACAAACCGCTTCCCTATTAATTTTAATGATTTGTTTATAGCATCAAATTTCTCAAAAAGGTCATTTTCTTTTTCAAATGATTCAATTGTTGATTTAATAACTTTGCTGAAGAAATTTTCATCATCAATTTCTATCAGGTAATCAGCATACTCTTTTATTTGCTTCGATGCATTTTTATCATATTTGGCAACAGTTTTGCTTAATGACTTGAAAAATGAGTCATATATCTGCTTAATGTCTTTTACTTTCCATGGATTAAAATGGATGATTTCATTTTCTTTTTTAAGTCCTTTTTGTAAGAAAGTTAAAAAAACACTTTTCCCCGACCCCCATTTCCCTATAATGGCTATAGCAAATGCAGATTGGGTTACAGTATTATTTACTAATTCTGAAATTTTGTCAGCGACCCCTTTTCGTGAAAAAATGTCGCTATTTTTCTTTTCGTCAAATTTGTCTTCAAAAAATGAAGGACTACTTTCATTTATTTTCACCTCAGCATAAGCTCTATAACGTAGAAAAAATAATGGTAATATCCAATAAGCAATCCCGAGATAAGTTATTGTCGAGTTGTTGAATATTTCATACAGGTGAAATTCTTTATGGTTCTTAAAGACTAGGTAGTATACAGTAACGATTGAAAGGTATACAATAAGTGATTTTGGCGTAGGGTATAGCTTATTCCTAAATAACTGAACACATAAATAAGTAACTCCAGAAAAAAACAGGATAATTCCTAAAAAATCAGTCAATGAATTGAAAATAGGTTTTTCGAAAAGATGCTCTACAAAAACCTCTTTCGTTAATGCAATTATTGGAAATTGAAAAACGTATAACGCACTAATTATTAAAAAGCTGATTGCGGCTGTTTTACCAATATCTACAATATTTTCCCAAGCATCTCTAAAATATATACTCATTTTTTGCTGGGTTATTTATTCTATGCAATAAGTTTCTTAGTCATTTCTAATATTTCCTCCACTTCTTCTTCACTAAAGAGCTTTTCTACAGCATTCATACCAAAATTAGTAAAGGGAGCCTCATATAGGTCGTCCACTACCAGTTTGCGTTTCTGTATAAATACACTCTGTACTGTACGTAAAAAACGGGTTTGGTCGGCATTGTAGTTATGCTCTAGTATAAAAGCATCAAAAGAACGCCTTACCAGCTCCTCAAAGTTAGGCAAGTGTTCCAGTTGTAGTACATACTTCAAAAAGTCTGTTAGAGAGCCAATACGCACGCCAAATGCCTTTATCATATTATCCTCAGTCAGCATCAGCTCATCTCCGGCTAATTCGGTCTCTAAGGTGCTTTCTAGGTGTAACAAGTCTTGTATGGTCACTTTCTCACCTTTCAGCAGGCTTTGTATGGTAGGGTGTTGTTGAGCTAGTTTCTGTATTTTTTCCTCTACTTTGGCTTTATACTCCTCTACCATCAGTTTTTGCCCACCTTGTTTCAGTATCACCCATCGGCGGCTGTCTATCACATCCTCTAGCCCTAGTTCCACCACCAATGATGGTCTTTCCCTACGGTATTTCATCAGTGGGGCTAATTGTTTTCGGGCATTATCTACACTATGGGTTGTTATTTCTTGCCACCATGCCATACTCAGCATATCGTTTATCAATGGCACTACAGGTTGTACTTGACTTAAATTTCTAGGTAGTAAGTCTATATCCTCTTTAATACTATCGCTTTGGTTTGTGGTATCTCTACGTTGCAATACTGCAAGGCTTAGGCGTTCCATCTTACTGGTAAAGAAAGCCTCGGCAAGGTTGCCAGCACTTGCAAAACGAAGTAAAGGTGCCACCTTCAGTCGTAATAATTCCAGTTTATTAGCAGTTATATATTGCCACCATTCGTCATTATATACCTCTCG
>JBAWXE010000068.1:0-15313 GCA_037144255.1 Bacteroidota bacterium
TTTATTATAATATCCATTTAATAATAGTAAAGGGCATTCTGTATAGAATGCCCTTTACTATTAAACTAACAATGTAAGAGTTATTTGCTTATAGGTTCCAAATAACCAACTGAAAAATGGTTCTTTACATAAGCATGTTGTTGCGCATTGGTCATCTTAGGCGCATCCTTCACTTCAATTTTAATCTTTTCAAAATGCCTATCAGCTTGCATTATATTAAGCAATTCTGTTTTTGCATCAGTAGGTCCAAACAGTACAACACCTTTATAATCTTTGATCACTTCAGCCAATTGCTTGTAGTAACTTGCTTGTTGGTGTCGTTCTTTGTTGTGCATCAAACTTTCGCTCTTACTGAAAGCCTCCTCCTTTGTTTCATGAATGAATTTTGATTCAATGATCTTTGTTTCGATATGATCAGTATCATATTCCATCAAATGGGCGCTTGCATGGTCCATCCATACACCCAAATACATTGCTTTTGTCATGATAATTATTTTAAAAAAAGAATAAAACAAAAACTAATTACAATACAAAGGTACCCCTGCAAAAACCGGGTTATTATGACTATTGTCATTGCTTTTACGGTGTAAAAAATGTATACTTTATATAACAGCAAAAGGATAATATTAAATGTTGTCTTACTGCTTCACTAGTACAATTGGCATTTGTCAATTATATTTACCTTTAAATGTTTCAATACGTATCTACATTCAGAAAAACTATATGACAGCCACTCTGCAGAAATATACACCAGGGTTGATCCTGTTTCTCTTGTCAGTAATATTATGTGGCTGGGTCTATCAAGATTATGGTATCTCTTGGGATGAACCCGAACAAAAGAGAATGGGTGATGTGAGCTATAATTATGTGCGCAAAGGGGATAAAGCCTTATTTACATATCTAGACCGAGACCACGGCGTAGGCTTTGAGTTACCACTAACTATTTTCGAAAAGACCTTTATCAGATCAGGCAATAGCAGAGATCAATACTTAGCTAGACATTTAATCACGCATCTGTTTTTTCTTTTTGCTGCATTGTGTGGGTACGTTCTTATTCAAAAACTTTTCAAAAATCAATTTTTATCCTGTCTGGGATATCTTATGCTGGTATTTGACCCCAGATTATATGCACAGTCATTTTTCAACACCAAGGACATTCCATTTCTTTCCGCTTTCATCATATCGCTTACTGTTTGTCATATAGCCTTTCAGAGAAATACTACGCGGTGGTATATTCTTTTGGGTATTGTTACAGGCTATGCCAGTTCCATACGCATTCTTAATATCTACTTTATCTTCTTTGTCAGCATTTTCTTTTTACTAGATATTATTCAGGCTTATAAGAATAAGAGTGCTGTCAAAGCAACCATCAAGAATTTTGCACTTTTCATTATCGCTGTAGTAGGAACATTATATGCCTTTTGGCCATTGATGTGGCGGAACCCCATCCATAATTTTACAGATGTATTTGGTCATTATTCTCATTACGGCTGGCTTGGCCAAGTACTATTCAATGGTAAGAGCTATACATCCAATCATTTACCGGCTGCATATATACCTGGATGGATCTGTATTTCCACCCCTGTTCTAATTATAGTTGCCTCTATTATTGGATGTATAACTGCCATCCTCGCTTTCATTCGTAAGCCTTGGCAAATGCTGAATGACCGGGTAGAAAGGAATTTCCTACTCTACTTGTTCTGCATAGTTGCACCTGTGGGCACCATTATTATGTTGCACTCCAGTATTTATGACGACTGGAGGCATGTGTATTTTGTATATCCTTCACTTTTATTATTGGCCATGTATTTGATCAATAAATTAATACAGACAAAATTCAAAAAGTGGATAATAGCTGCGTGTGTGGCTCAGGTAATTATGGTAGGTATATTCATGGTGCGCAATCACCCTTATCAACAGGTCTATTTCAATGAATTCATTTCGCATAAGGATGAATACCTGAGAAAAAACTTTGAAATGGATTATTGGGGAGTGGCATACAAGCAAGGCTATGAATACATACTAAAAACAGACCCTTCTTACAATATTAAAATAGCTTCGAGAAATGCCCCTTTGGGTACCAATAATCTATTATTACAACCACACGAACAGCAAAGATTTCATTATGTGGATGTAAAAGAAGATCCGGACTATATTTTAACTAATTTTCGCTATAACGCTAACGAAGAGCCACTTCCTCATATTTACTATGAGGTAAAGGTATTGAATAGCACTATACTGAGGGTGTATAAAATGCACTAGAATGATCCATTTACAGTTAGAATTCATCATATCAGCATATTTTGTAGCTTTAATTATGATGGAAAACTGTAAACTATATATCAAATAGTGCCCACTATGCAGCAGAACATATCATCTGAAAATACAAGCAGCAGGTCTGCCAATATCTCATTCTTAAGAAAAGGGTGCTATGCAGCGGCATTATTAATCCTACTTGCTGTTACATTTTTTGCTGCGTTTTACCTGATACATGATTATTCCTATCTGCATAATTGGTTCTTATCTCTCAACGATTGCTTTTATCGCAGGGATCTTTGGGATAAAGAATTCTTCACTCCTGATGTAAGATCAAAAGGAACAAGATATGCTGTTGCAGCTATTGGTATAGCCATTAGTGGCATTATATATATTCTTGCTACTTGGAGATCAATGGCCAAAAGAGAATCAAGAATTCATTTTACTATACCTAGGAGCTCTATTATCTGGTATTCATTAGTAATACTTACAGGTATAGGTCTTTCCATTTGGGGCGATCATATTTCCTCACCAGCTTACGATGAGATATTCTCTGCATCCAATTGTGCCAAACTGCACCCTTTGCAGACACTATCTTACTACATGTTGCCCAACAACCATATTTATTTCAACTTAGTAAATAATATTTTATTCCATTGGGTAGATGATAATGTACGGAGTGGCAGATTCATATCAGGCGTAGCTTATGTAGCACTGTTGTGCATAGCATTCCACTGGTTTTCACTGCTATTCAAGAATAATGCATTGGCCTTTGTGGCACTTACATCTATTGCATTACAGTTCACTGTATGGGGTTTTGGCTTTCAGGCTCGTGGCTACGAATGGCACTTACTTGCTGCCTGGGTAGCACTGGCTAGCTTATTCCGGTATATACGCACAAACTCTAGCACTGCATTGCGTATTAATATGCTATTCTCTGCTATAGGCTTTGGCATGGTAGCTACATACCTCTATTTTTTTGTAGCACAATGTATGTTCCTATTATTGGTACAAGCTTATATCAGAAAATTCGATTTCCGTTTCTGGAAATATCAATTCTTTACTATCTGTGTGGTATTCTTATGTTATCAACCTGCCTTATGTTTCTCCGGCCTCAATGCATTTATCAATAACAGCACTATTAAAAGTAACCCAATAGAGCTGGCCAATTATTTACCTACTTTCCTATCAGTATTCAAGTACTTTATCAACACATGCTTTTCATTCATTATCAGAGAAGATCATCCTCTAAACTTTATTATATTCTTACTACCACTTTTGTTACTATTCGCTAGGCGCAAGGAACGAAAACTATTTGGGCTCTTCTACCTTACTCTCTGGCTAGTGTGGATGTTGATGGTTCTATACACCAAAATGCACCCGTTTTGCCGTAGTATGATAATACATTATAGCATAACACTAGCATTCGTCATTTACACAGTATACGCGGTAGCAGACGCTATAGCTAATTATCTCAAGAAGCCCTATCTGCTATATGTCATTTTCACAATACCTGTATTACTATCTTCCATACATTACTACAGGGGCGATGCAGAGCATGAATCTTACAATCTCTATTTCAATGATACTGACCAATTGTACAGCAGTCATACCCGCGAGAGCCACCAAATACCTAAGGGTAGCTCAATAGCTTTTTCGGAGGAGTCATTTTATTTTTATTACCTCCTTCACAAACAGCAATACCCAGTAAAAAAATGTTCTAACGGTAATGAGGATTATTATATAAAAAGGAATTTTGAAACCTTGGATGAGCCTTACAAAAGTCAGTACACATTGCTTAAGAACCTAAGCGAAGGCTACGAACTATACAAAAGGAAGCCTTAAAACAAATAGGTTCAGCAAAATATTAAGCCTACATTCACCCTCAGGGGGCAATATGCCCATAGCTTTCTTAAACATCGCTTTTGCAACAAATATTCGATGACCTTATCAATAGTTATATAGATAATCAGGTAGGCATTTCTGAAAATTTTCTCAGCCCCTCACTGGCAATACATCTCAAAGACGATCTCAATGCTCACTATAGCAATCAGCATATGCATACTGCAGGGACGAGCAATGCCAGCATAGCTGCACAGAACAAAACCGTAAGGGGCGATATGATTTATTGGTTAGATCGAAAGCACAATAACCAAAACGAGAATGATTTTTTCAAACTTATGGATGATTTTGTAACCAGACTTAATAGTACTTGTTACACCGGCATCACAGGTTACGAATTCCATTATACACGCTACGACACAGGTGTATTCTACAAAAAACATGTAGACCAGTTTCGCAATGATCAAAGCCGTAAATTTTCAATGATCACTTATTTGAATGCAGACTGGCAACAACCTGATGGTGGGGAACTATGCATACATCACGCAGATAGTATGCAAAACATATCACCCACCAATTGTAAAAGTGTATTCTTCAAAAGCAACGAACTGGTACACGAAGTGTTACTTACCCACAAACCACGCCTCAGTATTACAGGTTGGTTGAAAGTAGACGCATAAAAATCCCCGCAGCTATTAGCTACAGGGATCTCTTTTCATTGATATTATTCTCTAACTCTTATTGTTTTACAGGTTTTTCCAGCAGTTTGAAGAACTGGTCCAGTTGTGGCAATATCACTATTCTGGTTCTTCTGTTAGCTGCTCGGCCTTCTTCTGTGTCGTTAGTAGCTACAGGCTGAGAGTCACCACGACCGGCTGCTGTAATACGCGATGCAGGTATATGATATTGGTCTTGCAGTATACGAGATATAGAAGTAGCACGTTTAACACTCAGATCCAAATTATCCATCAGTACACCTTGTTTGAAAGGTTTGTTATCTGTATGTCCTTCAACTAAAAATTCGATATCAGGTTTGTTCAGCAATACTTTTGCTACTTTACCCAGTACATCTTTTGCTTGGTCGTTCACTTCATAACTACCACTCTTGAACAGCATTTTATCTGATATATCTATGTATACCACATCCTTATCTATCTTGATGTTCACATCTTTATCATCCAAATTGCCTATTGCACCCTTCAGATTCATTACCAAATTCATGGTAATAGAATCCTTACGTGCCATTGCACCTTGCAGATCCTTGATGTAAGCATCCTTACCATTGATATTCTCCATTGATTTCTTGATACTTTCAGCCTGAGAACTAGATATCACAGACAGATCTTTCAGTTGGCTCACTACGAAATCATTATTCACTTTCTGTGAGGTCACTTGCTCGTGCATTGCTTTATTCAATGTTGAATAGTACAGCAGAGAATCCTGACTCATTTGATACCATCTTTGTAATGCCTTATAACTACTATCCAGCATATTGTATCTGTACTCGCAGCTTTTTAACTGTTTAGAAGGACCGCATGATGTCAGCACAGCAGGAATGAGTGCAATCAGGAGAATTTGTTTCAGTTTCATAAATCGTTGTCTTGTGTATATGTGTTTTGTACAGTTAGTATAACGTAATACTGCTAACTATATTGCAAATTTAACAAGACTATCTGCATAGTCTTAATTTTCCTTGGATTTTAATTCATATTTAACTATTTCTAAAAGTTACAATACATAAATCATGCATAAAAGACCCTTTTTCAAACTTCCCAATCACTTTATAGTACACTATTACTATTTCCCTACAAGCATCATACTAATTTATCTATCTAAGCTACTAAGTTCCTGACTATTAAACACCTGTCAATTATTTATTTTATATTTATCAATGAACCGGAAGAATATATAGGTTCGTTTTGTTTTCATAATTCTTAAACCGGTTACAAATGGAGTTTACTGCCCAACAAGTTGCAGGCTTGCTGCAAGGACAAATAGAAGGCGACATAAACGTTAAGGTCTCTAAACTTTCTAAAATAGAAGAAGGGGTTCCCGGCTCTATTTCATTCTTGTCCAACCCTCTATATACTCACTATATATACGACACCAAAGCATCATTGGTCATCATCAATAAAGATTTTGAACTTACTGCACCTGTTACTGCTACACTTATACGTGTAGAAAACGCTGCCAATGCTTTCGCTAAGTTGCTGGAAATGTACAACCAGATAAAACTCAATAAAGTAGGTATCTCCAAACATGCATTCATCTCAGATTCTGCTAAAGTAGGCAACAATATATATGCCGGCGAATTCTCCTTTATAGGCGAGAACGTTGTTATAGGCAACAATGTAAAGATTTACCCTCAGGTATATATAGGCGACAACGCAGTCATAGGTGATAATACTACTTTGTTCGCCGGAGTTAAGATTTACTCAGAAACTCAGATAGGTAAAGACTGCATTATACATTCAGGTACAGTTATCGGCAGCGATGGTTTCCGCTTCGAACCTCAAAATATAGGTAATACCAAAGTAGCTCAGATAGGTAATGTAGTAATTGAAGACGATGTAGAAATAGGGGCTAATTGCGCTATTGACAGGGCCACTCTTGGTTCTACTATCATTCGCAAGGGTGTAAAATTCGACAATCTCATACACATAGCCCACAATGTAGAGGTGGGAGAGAATTGCTATCTGGCTGCTTGCAATGTCATAGCTGGTTCTACTAAGATTGGTAAGAATTGTATGTTCAGCGGGCAGGTAGGCATTGTAGGGCACCTCACCATTGCAGATAATACTATCATTACTGCACAATCAGGTGTCTCTAAAAGCATTACCAAGAAAGGTGAGATCTATATGGGATCGCCTGCTTTTGATGCCAACAAATATCGCAAGGCATACATTCATTTCCGCAATCTGGATAATATTGCTCAGCGCGTAGAAAAACTGGAAAAACAACCAATAGTAACGAAAGATTAATTCATACTACCCATCAACAAAAGAGCCCGAACAATTTGTTCGGGCTCTTATTATTTGTAACTATTCGTTTTATTCTATTACTATACGTTTCACTACCGGGATTATATCTTTCCCGCTACCCATATTCATTCTCACAAAGTACATGCCCTTGCTCAGCGTTGTAGTATTCACTTCGTAGGTATTAGCATGTATACCTTCATTCAGTATCACCACTCTGCCTGTCATATCATATACCGTAATACCACTGATAGCTTGAGGAGCACTTACATGCAATAATTCTTTAGCGGGATTAGGATATAATACTATCTCAGAATTATTGGCCACTTCATTTACAGATGTGCTACCACATACTAGAGAATACAAGAAGTTGATGATCATGGTATCAACAGTATTGAATTTAGAAGCATCACTGCTCCAAGGAACGTGTCCATCACCGGGGAAAATCGTATTCACATGGTTGATACTATTTGCTACATACACCGGCTCTAACGAACCCAATCCGCACAAATTTACATGTACAGAACCATTAAGCGGATAGTAACAATAATAAGGCACTGTAGAATCTAATGTACCTTGTGCATTAGCAGATGGTTTATTACCCGGACCTACAAATGATGTCTCATTCAATGCACCTGCCAGATTGATAATAGCTTTTGATTTGGTAGTATAGCCTGCATTACCGCTATTACCTTCAAAACCACCATTATTATTCATAGCAGTTTGTATATAGCCAGGGCACTCACCCATACTATCTATATAGCCTACATGCATATACAACACCGCACCTGCTGAGTTACCACCTATAAAAATGTTATTAGTATCTATCTTATAGGTATTAGTTGTAGCTGCATCTTGCATAAAGTACCTGATAGCTGCTTTACCATCGCTGATAGCTTTGATCACTTCATCAATAGCATATGATGAGTCTAACACCAACTGTATGGCAGAACCTAATCTGTAATCGATAGATACGGTAACATAGCCTCTTTTAGCAAAGTTGTTACACAATTGGGTTACAGTTACGTCATTCGTTCTATCACCAGATACGAAACTACCACCATGTGCCAGTATGATCAGTGGTCTTTGTGTATAGGTATCTCCGGTTGGTTGAAAGATATCCATCTGTAGATTATACACCGAAGAATAGGTAACTGTGGTCTTTGTCACATTGGGAAATACCTCGGTCAGGTATCTTCCACCTGTACATTGTGCATTCGCATTCTGACCCACCATCAGAGCTGTGCAAAATAAGAATAGAGAGTAGATTTTATTTTTCATACGTATGCATTTATTGGTAAGGAATAACTGTTTACATAAATATAACAATAATAAAACTCTCATTGTCAAGAATAAGCAGAATTTTTTAGGGGGATTTTTCTCAAATAAAGGGGAAACTCACAAAAAATAGGGTTCTGACTATTATAGCCGTTTATCATTTCATATTGGGGTCGGCAAAACGCCTGTCATACAGGAATTCCTTATCTGTAAGGGTCTTCAAAAAGGCTAATAGGTCCTTTTTGTCCTCTTCTGTCAGGCTGATACCTTTTTTCAATACAGTGTCAGCCCTATCCGTTAGTTTGGCTGTATGGGTATAATGATTCAATACTTGCTCTAAATTTCTGAAACGCCCGTCATGCATATAGGGATAGGTCATCTCTATATTTCGTAGGCTAGGCACCTTGAATCTCATATTGTCTGCATCCTGCCCTGTAATAGCTCCCCTACCCATATCCTTCAGCGATGTATCACTGCCTATACCATTATCTCTATAGCTATTATCTGTGAACAAGGGCTCTTTATGACAAGCCGCACAGTTGGCACGGAATAGTACAAGCCCATGCTGCTCTGCCTTAGAGAAAGTATCTTCCTTACGGATATACTTATCATAGCGCGAATTAGCTGATACCATCAATCCCGTAAACTGCGCTAATGACTTTAGCAATTCTTCAGAGTTGATAACATTGGTATGGAATGCAGCGTTAAATTCCTCTACATAGTCCTTATTGTGTTTCAGTTTCTGAATGATATTTGCCAGACTCTCATTCATCTCCACCGGGTTAGTAATAGGATTGATGGGTTGCACTTCCAGATTATTGACTCCCCCATCCCACATCAGGGCATCTTTCCATATCAGGTTTTGTAATGCCGATACATTTCTTTTACCTATCAGTCCATTGATACCATGGCTCAGCGGATGATCAAAATGTGCGAATGCGGCAATACGTTGGTGGCAGCTGGCACAGCTGGTAGAACTATCTTTAGATAGTATAGGGTCGTAGAATAATTTCCTGCCCAGCACAAACACTTCAGGTGTCAGAGTATTATTCTTAAAAGTGTAAACAGGTTTTGGGAAACCTTTTGGCACTATTAGTTTCACATCATCTTTAGTAATGATAAAATAGCTGTTCACACCTGTAAAGCCATACATTATCCACATAGTAGACAATAGTATTCCTGCAATATAGATGCTGTTGCGTTTCACACCACTATTTTAATAGACTGAACATATGCACATAATTGTCTGCTACTACTTTAGCACTTTTTGGCTCTGTGATAGACGATGTTTTGGAGATATCTATTACTGTATCGCTATTGAATACCTTGGCAATATCTGCCTTTAATACCATTGTAGCAACTGCAGATGTTGATACTTGTAGCCCTTGCCCGGGCATATCCAATGTAATACTACGTATATGATTATAAGGCTGTTTGTACCCTCCTACATGAAACTCAAATATCTTACCCGGCGATGCTGATGCTGCTGATTTGCCTTCTAGTTTCAGGAAGATATAACCGGTGTTCCATGCCCAGAACATCGCATTCACAGGGTCTAGTGCTCCCGATTGGGCGCCACTGCAATTATGCATACTATCTACCCCTAATGTAAACGTAAGAGATGTATAGTCTCCGGCGGGTACATTATTCAATAACACGCTCTTAGATACTGTTTCTGCCTCATTCACCAAAAAGTACTCTTTGCTTACATATTCAGTTCCATCTCTTCTTTTCAAATGGATATTGCAGATATAGTATTTAATATTGCTCACATTGAATGTTTGACCTAATGAGTTGCTATAGCTCTTATCATCCAATACAAGTATACTATCACCTACATAATGTCTGAATTCAATATTGACAGTCCCGAACTTATCATTGCCCACACTCTTAAAAGACATAGCAGCAACGAGTGCTGCTATGCATAAGAGAAAAGACACCCTATTCCGAAACCTTCTTTGCATGCTGGTATATAAATGTACCTTAATTGATCTTTATGATCTTCTCCACTTTTTTGATCTTGCTGGTCTCCAAATGCAGGTAGTAAGTACCGTTAGCATATTTGGTAAAATCCATAGAGTATGCAATACTTGGTTGCATATAATCTATCGTGGTCAGCAATTTCCCTTGAGCATCATACAGCGAACCTTTTACATCGTTAGGATTTTCTACATCCATGTAAATGAATAGGTAATCTTTTACAGGATTATTCATCAGCTGATATTTGATGGCTGTAGGAATTGTAGATACTCCTGTGGTACCTGTATAGGTAGTATCGCTACCGGGAGGTGTATTGTGCCCGCCTGTCATACCTGTATTACCGCTTTGTACAGTACCATAATAAGTAGTACCCAGTGTATAAGGATATGCAGGTTGTAATGCATCATCAATCGTTACAAAATAAGCGTAGATGCCTTGTGGATACTCAGGTGTTACACAAAAACGACCGTTGCGCGAATCCAGATCACCTGCTCCAGCTGTGTAGATATAGTCTTCCATATAACAACCTGCAGGATAGGTAGCATCTACAGCAGGACCATTAGTTCTGGTAGTAGCTGTAGAGAGCACATAACTACTTTTCATTCTTTTGATAGCACCTGTACCATTCACATTAGTATAAGCATATGCGCCATATACAGGGAACCCATCAAATGCATATCCTATAATAGGAGAATGATGTGTGCTGTCTGTTTGATCATACAAGCATTTAGGGCTTACGTGATGGTGGTATTCTCCTTGTTGTTGCGGATGCCCCAGGCAGTTATCAAATCCCGGCCCTTCGTAATAGTAGGCATTACGATTCCATACACCGGCGTTATTATAAGACTGTGCATCACTGGCATTAAATATACTTACACCATTTGTCCATACACCTATATGGCCTAGCCCTACTGCTACAGGCGTGCCTGTATTCTGCTGAGGGTTACGGGTGATCTTGAATACAAAATTCTGATTAGAAGGTGTATTAGGGTTCCCGGTCCAAGGACCAATGCTATAGCCCGGTATGCATGTACAACTGATATATACATTAGATGCATCATACTGTACTGTTTGTACATTGCTCAGTATACCTCCATAGCCTGTAGCACCGGTGGTATTTCTGACCCAACTGGTAACAGCAGGGCCTTGTGCGTCTGATAATAATGCCGCAAAAATGCAGGCACTAAGTGTAATTAGTTTCTTCATAAAATACATATTGGTGGATGATGAAATACGGTGGTTCTATATCTTTAGATGCACATTTGATAAAATACTTGTGCAGTAGTATCACTTTATCTTCTATCTGGAGGAGGTGGTGGCCCATCAGGAGGGCCTTGAGGTCCACCTGGTCCTTTTCTTGGCCCATGATCCATACTCTTTAACGCTTCCCCTATCACTTCATCAAACTTTTTCTTTTGCTCATCAGTAGTGCAGATAGCTCTTACTTTTTTGAAATGGTAGAATGTAATGAGTTCTATATTTTTACGTGTGTCTGCTATAGAATCTGCTAATTGCTTTACGAGTGCAGAGTCTGTATGACTATCATGCAACATGGCAAAATAACGATCCTTCAATTCCTTACCCAGCTCATCATAATGCACTACACCTTCATGATGTTCCTTGCGCAATACTTCATATTGCTGTTGCTGTTGCTCATTCAGCTTCAGCTCTCTGGTCAGGAATTCTTCCACAGATCCACGCCCCCCACCTGCCGGTTGAGGCGGAGGCATATGACCTCTTTGTGTCCACATAAAGCTGAGCGTACCTATGTTCACCAACAGTAAACATATAATAACGACTTTTAGAAACTTGGAATTGTCCATATAATTGCGTTAAATATTTTTCATGTAAGACAAGTATTCTTGTGCTACAGGATTTACATCGTTTTGTTGTTCTGTATGAGTCTCGGTATACTTTGGTTCTGCAAAATGAATGCAGACCAATACATTCATGGCTACCAATACTAACAAACAAGCCGCCAGCCTGATGAACTGTGGTTGCTGAATAAAAGGAATTAGTTTTCCTCTATCCTGCCCCATTCTATTCACTATCTTTTCATATAAAAAGGGATTAGCCTCTGCTTTATTGATACCCTCAATGCTGGTCATCACCTTTTCAATGAATTGTTCTTTGTTGTTCATAACATGTATTTAGATACATTTTGTTTAAAAACTTGCGCTTAACCCTCATAATTTTTGTACACTTCTCCTAATTCCTTTTGTAGGTTCTGCCTAGCACGAAATATAAGGGATTCTACTGATGACAGGGACACCTGCATCACTTCTGCTACTTCCTGATAGCTTATCTGTTCTAATTTATGTAGAATAAATGCAATGCGTTGATTCTCAGGCAGTCCATTGATGGATTTGAAGAGTATGGCAGATAACTCTCTATTCTCCATGGCCACACCCGGGTGATAGAATTCCTTCTTACCTGACTGGTCTAACAGATACTCATTGCCAAACAAGCCTGACACGAAACCGAAACGCTTTTTGGTACGCTTCTTCCTGATGAACTCTAATGATTTGGATACTGTGATACGGTAGATCCATGTAGATAATTTGGAATCTCCTTTGAACTGACTGATAGACTGAAACACTTGTATAAATACTTCTTGTGCTACATCCTCGGCATCTTCTTCGTTTTGCAGCATGCCCAGCCCTGTATTATATACAGGTTTTTTATACTGCTCTACCAGCTCCTTAAAAGCAGTACTATCTCCTTGTCTGAGTGCCGATACAAAATGGTCTTGGTTCAAATTATATAGAGGGTGATATCATTTTAGATGCACTTTATCACAATAACTTGCGCCGGGTATCACATTCGTTATAGCATCGATACCATAGCCTTAATAGAATATCATAATAGCTTCAATAAAAATAATGATTAAAACACAAGATGAGAATATCCTTTCATAAAAAAAGGGGTTGATCTCTCAACCCCCGAACGCGTCTTTTATTTTATCAAAAAAAGTTCTGTCTTCTTTCATGCTACGTGCCTCCGCTCCCGGTTTAAAATTCGGTGAGTTCTTGAGCTTTTCCAGCATGTCCTTTTCCTCATTACTGAGGTTTTGCGGAGACCATATATTTACTTCTACCAGTTCGTCACCCTTCTCGTAAGACTGGAAAGCAGGGAAACCCTTGCCTTTGAGACGGAATATCTTACCGCTCTGTGTGCCGGCCGGTACTTTTATCTTAGCCTTACCATCTATAGTAGGTACTTCTACTTGTGTACCCAATACTGCCTCCGGGAAAGATATATGCAAATAATAGATCACATCGAGATCTTGTCTGCGAAGCTGAGGATGTTTTTCTTCTTCTATGAGTATCAACAGATCGCCGGGAGGGCCACCACGTTCGCCGGCGTTACCGCTGTTGCTCATGCTGAGTTGCATACCCTCTTGTACACCTGCAGGTATATCCAGGCTCAGTGTTTCTTCGCCATATACACGACCATCACCTTTACAGTTGCCACACTTGTGTGTGATGCTCATACCCTCTCCATTACAGGTAGGGCATGTAGTAACTGTCTGCATCTGGCCGAGGAAAGTATTAGTAACACGACGCACCTGACCGGAACCACCACAGGTACCACAGGTCTGTATTGAGCTTTTATCTTTAGCACCGCTGCCATCGCAAGTATTGCAGACGATGTACTTTTTTACTTTGATCTTTTTGTTGGCACCATTAGCTATTTCGCTAAAGTCCATTTTCAGTTTCACACGCAGATTGGCACCGCGAGTACCCTGACGGCGACCACCGCCTCCACCGCCCTGACGGCCGAAGAAGCTACCAAAATCATCCCCGAAAATATCTCCGAAATTATTGAAGATATCTTCCATACGCATACCACCCGGGCCACCTTGTTGGCCACCCATACCACCATTGCCACTCATACCAGCATGACCGAAACGATCGTACTGGGCACGCTTATCGGGACTGCTGAGTACATCGTAAGCCTCTGCTGCTTCCTTGAATTTTTCTTCGGCAGCTTTATCACCCGGGTTACGATCCGGGTGGAATTGCATGGCTATTTTGCGATAAGATTTTTTGATCTCATCGGCAGTGGCGCCTTTAGCTACTCCCAGTATTTCGTAATAATCTCTTTTAGCCATTTTCTAATATTCCCTAAAACTTTAGCGACCCATGAAGGGGTTTAAAAGTATATAAATTAATGATGATTATTTTCCAACTACCACCTTGGCATAACGAATCAGTTTGCCATTGAGGTAATAGCCTTGCTCTAACACATCTACTACCTTGCCCACCATATCGGGGTTAGGAGCAGGTATCTCTGTAATGGCCTCGTGCAACTCAGGATCGAAAGGTTGGTTCATGCTATCCATAGCAGTGAGCCCCTTGCTGTGTAGTGTATTCTTGAATTTATTGAATACTAATAAGACACCTTGTTTCATCACTTCTATATCAGTAGAAGTTTCCATTTGTTTGGTGGCGCGTTCGGTATCGTCGAGTACATCGAGCATAGATTGCAGTACATCGCGTCCGGCGGTTTGAACGAGTTCTACGCGTTCTTTCGCATTACGTTTTCTGAAATTCTCGAATTCAGCTACCAGTCTGAGGTATTTGTCCTTTGCTTCGTCCAGTTCTGTTTTTAGGAGCAGCAGTTCGTCTTCGTGGGTGGGATCTTCCTCTAAAACGGGACCGCCAGTCATACTTTCATCAGTGTTCAGTTCTCTTGCCAGTGCTTCGTCCTGTCCTTCTGTATTTTGTGCCAAGTTGTCGGCATTGCTGCCTGCAGCATTTTGTTTGTCAAATGCAGTATCGCTCATAACCTTCTTTTTTTTAAAAAACATGCTACCTATACTAGTGTCAATAATTTTGCCAGTCTTATGATTTGGGACAAATTGGCACACAATATATGATGAGGGGAGGAATGTGGGGTGATATGGTGTTTTATGATAATTTATTTTGAGGGTCGTATTTGGGTTATACGGGTCAGTGTTATGAAGTAAGATTGCG